>NZ_JBEZJZ010000019.1:0-113507 GCF_040651455.1 Streptomyces sp. NPDC048483 | reverse complement strand
GGACCGCGGCGGCCACCGGCAGGATCACCGCCGGGACGGCGGACACGAAGACCCCGCCGTGCTCGTCCGGCAGGGCGACGGGGAGCTCGTCCGTCATCGGCCGCCCGTCGGCATCGGCGAGCGGAAGGGGCTCGCCGTCGCGGCGCCAGAACGCCACCCGGCCGGCGCGGGGCGGGTCCGACGGCAGGAAAACCGCTGCGCAGCGGGCGAGCGCAGCGAGGTGAGCGGGTGGGACCGCGGGGAGGAATGCCACGGGGCCGAGAGCTCCTCAAGTTTGACTACTGGCTGCTGAGCGCCCGAGAGTACAGGACCGATCAGCCGTTGGGGGAACCTGTGAAGCGAAAACGGCGTTCAATGGAGTACATCGAGCGCGGCGAGGGCCGCGGAAGGGGCGTGAAGGATGTCCACACAGGCGAAGGTCGCGGTCGGCGGCATCGCGGTGGGAGTGATCCTGCTGTGGCTGCTGCCCTTCTGGGCGGCTCTCTTGGTCATGATCGGGGTTCCGGCCGTCGCATATCTGACGCTCGACCGCTCACAGCGGCGCAGGCTGCGCCGCGTCACCCGCAAGGAAATCGGGCACTGAGGGGGCGGGGCGGGGCGCGGCCGGCGGCGAGACCCCGGGCCGGTGCCGGCCACCGCCCCGGGCCCCCGGCCCACCGGCCTCAGGAAGGCCGCACCGCCAGCTCGTCCAACGACGCCAGCAGCCCCGGGAGTTCGGGCCCCCGGCCCACCGGATGCACCTCGCCGGGCTCCTCGTCCAGCAGCACGAACGCGATGTCGTCGGTGCGGGCCACCATGCTCCAGCCCGGCCCGTCCACCCGCAGCGTGCGCGCCTCGCCCGCCGCGAACGACGACCGCACCCGGCCGGGCGGCGGCGGCTGGGTCAGATACCCGCGCGCCTCCTCCAGTACCCGCCGCACACCCTGGTGCGCCCCCTCGCCGCCGCTCTCACCGGGCTCGGCGAAGGCCTCCTCGTCGTCCACCTGCTCGCGCCACGCCGCCCACTGCAGTGCGATCTCGTCCGCGCCGAGCCGTCGTTGGGCGGGGCCCCAGCCCTCGGCGTCCGGCGGGGCGAGCGGGGCCGGATCCCCGTCCTGCGGCTCCGGATCGTGCGGCTCGGGCACCTCGGGCGCCGAGACGGCGAGGGCGACCGGCCAGCCGGGCAGTGCCCCGACGATGCTGTTCTCGCCGGGCGAGAGGTCGTAGTCCATACCGCAGTCCCAGGCCGCGATCGCGCAGGCCACCAGCGACACGTCCTCCGTTGCCACCGTCCAGCGCGCACCGTTGCCGTCCTGCCCGAGGACCAGCCCGTAGCCCTCGGCATACGGTTCGAGCCCGAGGTCGGCACACACCTCGGGATAGTCGTCGCCCAGCACGCTCGGAAACTGCGCAGGAGTCAACAGCACCGCCGTCAGTACGAACAGCTGATCACTGTCGCCGTCGGCGCTCTCGGTCGTGGGCACGCGGGGCCTCCCCATCCGATCCCTCCGGAACATCTGCATCCGGAATACATCGGCGCACCTTAATTGGCTGGGTCCGGCCTTGTCACCCGCCGTACGCTGCGCTCATGTGTTTCTACAGCAGCCGGATGCATTTCGTTTGCCTGGACTGTCGGGTCGCATACAAGAAGACGGCCACCTCCCGGGGACCGGGCCGCTGCCCGCAGTGCCGCGCCGACCTGATCAACGCCGGCGCACACCTGGCGGTCCCCAAGAAGCGCGACACCGCGCGCTGGCAGGCGCTGGAGGCGGTGCTGCGCGCCGGGCTGACCTTCCACGGCGGCTGCTGCGGTACGGGACCCGGCTACCGCCCGCGCACCCCGCGCGAGGTCCGGGAGCGGCTGGCCCTCGCCGAGCGCACCGGCATGTCCGTCAAGAGGGCGCTGGCCGTGCCCGACCCCACGGTGACCGACCGTTACGGCACCACCGGCAGGCCGAGCAGTTCCCGGGCGACCACCAGCGGCGGCTGCTGACGCTCCCGCGCCAGCGCGATCACCGCCCGGCAGGGCCGGCTCGTTGACCCCGAAGGCGAGCGCCTCGGACGACACTCAGGCTGCCGCCTCCGCCGCACCTACGCCGTGCCCAGCATCGGCCGACTGCTCGCCGAGACCGCCGAACTGACGGACCGTACGCAAAAGCGCTACGACGACACCGCCCTCCTCCTGGACGCCGTCCTCGAGCACGGCTTCGACGGCACGGACGGCCGCACGGCGATCCGCCGGATGAACCAGATGCACCGCAGCTACGACATCAGCAACGACGACATGCGGTACGTCCTGTGCACCTTCGTGGTGATGCCCGAACGCTGGCTCGACCAGTACGGCTGGCGCCGGCTGAGCGAGCACGAGACGCGCGCCATAGCGGCCTACTACCGCACCCTCGGCCGCCATATGGGCATCAGCGACCTCCCCGAGACCTTCCAGGACTTCGCCCACTGCCTGGATGCCTACGAGGAGGCGCACTTCGGCTGGGACGAGGGCGCCCGGCGCGTCTCGGACGCCACCTTGGACCTGATGGCGGGCTGGTACGGCCCGCTCGCCCCGGTGGTACGCGGCGCGAGCATGGCCCTCCTGGACGACACCCTGCTGGATGCCTTCCGTTACGACCGTCCCCGCCCCGCCGTCCAGAAGGCGGTCCGCGGCGCCCTGAAGCTCCGCGCCAGGGCCGTACGGCTGCTCCCGCCCCGCCGGAGCCCGCATTACGCCCGCCAGAACCCCGAGATCAAGGGCTACCCCGACGGGTTCCGCGTCGCTGACCTCGGCACGTTTCCCGCCCCGCCCCGGGCGGGTGGCTGTCCCGTTCCGCACGGGGACGAGACGGCGCCCCAGTAGGCGGCCCGGCGTATCACCCTTGGCGGACCGCCAGCGCCAGATAGCGGGCGTCCTCGTCCACGTACCGGACGAGGTCCCAGCCGCTGCCCGCCAGGAGGGGCCGCAGATTCGGCTCGGCCCTCAGGTCGTCGGGGGTGATCGGGCAGCCCTTGCGGGCGGCGAGGGCCGCCCGGCCGATGGGGTGGAAGAGGGCCAGGCGGCCACCGGGGCGGACGGTCCTGGCCAGTTCGGCGAGGCCGTCCGCCGAGTGGGCAAGGTGCGAGATGAGCCCGGCGGCGAACACGGCGTCCAGCGACGCGTCCGGCAGCGGCAGCCGGGTGACATCGGCGAGCAGCAGCGCCGCGTAGCGGTCGCGCCCGGCCCGTACGGCCTCCCGCAGCATCTCCGGGGTGAGATCCATGGCCACTACCGTCCCCCGCGGCCCCACGGCTGCCCGGAGCACGGGCAGGGCGCGCCCCGTTCCGCAGCCGGCGTCCAGGACCCGGTCGCCCTCCTGGAGGCCGAGTGCGGCGACACCCTCGGCGAAGGCGGGTCCATCGCCGGGGAACTTGGTGTCCCAGTCGGCGGCCCGAGGCCCGAAGAAGGCGCGGACATCGTGCGGCTGGTCGGCGTGGTGGTCGGTCATCGGTCTCCTTCGGGGGCGGAACGGTCGGCCAGGGAGGCGGTCGCGGCATACAGGGCGGCCGCGACGATCAGAGCCACCACGACGCCGAGGTTCATGGCACCCAGCGTGCCGTGCGCGGCGCGGTCGCTGAGCAGAAAGCCCACGGCCTTGGCGATGTTGGGGTCGGCGGAGGTGATCAGGCCCAGCCCGACGGCGGTGGCGACGACGAGGGAGAGCACCGCGGGCCGGCCCAGGGGCCGTACGGCCGTCAGATCGAAGCCCGTTCGCCGGCGGCGCCACTGCTCCACCAGGAAGACCGCCGTCCAGGCGGCCATCGCCACCCCGATGACGGACAGGAATGCCTGGAACGTGGCGAAGAAACTGGGCGAGACGAACAGGACGTACCAGCCGCCGATGGCCATCAGCACGCCGTCGACCAGGACCGCGAGGTGCCGCCGGACGGGGATACCCAGGGCCAGCATCGACATACCCGAGCTGTAGATGTCCATGATCGCCCCGGATGCGAAGCCCCCGATGGCGGTGAGCAGATACGGCACCAGGAACCAGGTGGGCAGCTCGGCGGCGAGGGCGCCCACCGGGTCGGCGGCCGCGGCCTCGGCGAGACGGGGGTCACCGGCATTCAGCAGCACCCCGAAGGCCAGCAGCACCACAGGGGCCAGCACCCCGCCCAGCGTCGTCCAGCCGGTGATGGCCCGGCCGCTGCTCGTCCGTGGCAGATAACGGCTGTAGTCCGCGCCGCAGTTGACCCAGCCCAGCCCCAGCAGCGTCATCGCGAACACGATGCCCCCGATGAACGTACCGAGATCGCCCGGCCTGCCGGCGCCCAGCGCGGAGGGATCGATGCGGTCGGCCATCAGCGCCATGTACACGACGGTCATCACGGTGATCGCCGCGGTCAGATACTTCTGCACCTTCATGATCAGCGCATGCCCGAAGATCCCGACGACCACCACCGAAACCGCCGTCACGCCAAAGCACAGCGCCTGTGCCGCCGTGGTCGGCGTCGTCCCGTCTGCCCGCGCGAAGGCACCGGGCGAGATGCGCGCCAGGATGGCGGCCCCGCCCAGAGAGGAGAGGGCGACCAGCACCGTCTCCCAGCCGACGTTGGAGACATAACTGAACAGCGTGGGCAGCTTGTTGCCGCGCAGCCCGAAGGAGGCCCGGCCGATGGCCATGGTGGGCGCGCCCGTGCGCGCGCCGGCTATGGAGATCAGGCCGACCAGGACGAACGACAGCACATAGCCGATGACTCCGGTGGCGATCGCCTGCCACGGGCTGAGCCCGAGGCCCATCAGATAGATGCCGTACGCGATGCACAGCAGGGACAGCCCGGATGCGGCCCACGGCCAGAACAGGGACCGGGGCGTGCCGTGCCGTTCGGACTCCGGCACCGGGTTGATGCCGTTGCGCTCGACGCTCCGTGCCGAGGCGTTCGCGCCGGTGCCCGTACCGCTGTGCTCCCGCTCCTGCTGCTGCGTCATGCGCTCATGATCCCCCACGGCGGGGAACCGGACGCGGGCACCGGACGTTCCGGGACCAGAACCGCCCCTGCGTCCGCCCCTGCGTCCGCCCATGGGAACGCATCGGTCAGCCCACCACCCTCAGCCGCGCAACGGCCCGTACGCAACCCTCAGAACGCATCGCTCGCGGTTTTGTTGAAATGGCAGGTAATCGCGATCAGTCGGCGGTACGGTCCTCGCCATGGATTTCCGGACGGCAGTCTGCCGCCGGGGGCTCCCTTCACCGAGCCCTGCATCCGAACACCCCATGACGTGCCTGAGCCGCATCCAGGAGGAGACGTCCGATGAACGCTGCACGAGGGGCCCAGGAGGGCGTCACCCCGGGCCCCGACTCCGAAATGGGCCTGAAGATCTTAGTCGCGGGCGGCTTCGGAGTGGGCAAGACAACCCTGGTGGGATCGGTCAGCGAGATCCGTCCGCTGCGCACCGAGGAACGGCTCAGCGCAGCCGGCGAAGCGGTGGACGACACCGGGGGCGTGGGCGGCAAGAGCAGCACCACGGTGGCCATGGACTTCGGCCGCATCACCATCCGGCAGGGCCTGTCCCTCTACCTCTTCGGCACCCCGGGCCAGGGCCGTTTCTGGTTCCTGTGGGACGACCTGTCGGACGGTGCGCTCGGCGCCGTGGTGCTGGCCGACACCCGGCGCCTGGCGGACTGCTTCCCGGCGGTGGACTACTTCGAGCGCCGCGCGATTCCGTTCCTGGTGGCCGTCAACTGCTTTGCGCAGGCGCGGTCCTACGGTGCGGACGAGGTGGCCCACGCCCTCGACCTGGACCGCGGCACCCCGGTGGTGCTCTGCGATGCGCGGGACCGCGACTCGGGGAAGGAAGTGCTGATCCGGCTGGTCGAACACGCCGGGCGGCGGCACACCGTCCGGCAGCTGAACCCGGTGGGCTGAGCGGGCACCGCCGGCCGGTCGCGCCGTTCAGTCCGCCAGGTCTGCGACGGCGACGGCCTTGTCGATCCGTACCCGCACCACCAGTTCGCCCGGCACGCCGTTACGGGCGCCGAACTCCTCGGCACGGTCCTCGCCCATGTAACGGGCCGCGATCCGGGCCGCCCAGTGCCGCACATCGGCGAGATCCTCACTGATCGCCGCCGACCCCTGCACCACCACGAAGGAGAACGGCGGCCGCTCGTCGTCCACGCACAGCGCAACTCTGTTGTCGCGGGCGATATTGCGGCCCTTGACCGTCTCCTTCCCGGTGTTGAACATCAGGTCATCGCCGTCCATGAGGAACCACACCGGCGCGATGTGCGGGCTGCCGTCGGCCCGTACCGTCGACAGCTTGCCGGTGCGGGTGCCCTCGGAAAGGAATGCCCGCCACTCGTCCTTGGTCATCTTCTGTGCCATGCCGGACATCCTCCCGCCCCGGCGCGATACCGCGCGCAGTGGCACGCCGGGCGGTAGACCCGCTTGCCCAGACGCCGTAGGTGGGACAGGCTGGCACGGCAGTCGTGCACTGACTGCGCACTGCCGTCCGTTCAAGGAAGCGGACGGGGATACGGGGAGGAAGCGGCATGGCACTGAGCAGCGGACTCGACTGGCTGCTGGACGACCTGACCAAGCGGGTGGAGAAAGTACGGCACGCGATGGTGCTCTCCAACGACGGGCTGGTGACCGGAGCGAGCGAGGCACTGGAAAAAGCGGATGCCGAACATCTCGCGGCGGTCGCCTCCGGGCTGCACAGCCTCGCGAAAGGCTCCGGGCTGCATTTCCGGGCCGGGCAAGTGCGCCAGACGATGGTCGAGTTCGATGAGGGGATGCTCTTCGTGACGGCGGCGGGAGACGGCAGCTGCCTGTGCGTGCTGGCCGGAGCGGACGCGGACATGGGGCAGATCGCCTACGAAATGACGCTGCTGGTCAATCGCGTGGGCGAGCATCTGGGCGTCGCGGTACGCCAGCCGGAAAGTTATCCACAGGTCTGAGGCGAGGGTTGACGCGCTGTCACAGCCTCCCGATACAGTCGTGACTGTCAGTAATCGACGCGATTGCGTGGTCGCCGTCATCGGCGTGACCGTCGTGATCGACGTCAACGATGGAATCGACTGTGTTGCGGGGGAAGCGACATGACAGTGATGTGCGATGGGCAGCAGACATTCGCCGCGGGGCGAGCCGCCCAGGAACTGGAGCTGAGGAGCGGCGAGTTCGACCTCGCCACCCAGCTCGGAGAAGTACGGACGGTCCCGGCCGGGACGCAGGACCGGCCGGGGACCGCCGCCGGACCGCTCGGGCGGCGCCGGGTCCCGGCGGAGGAGATCGCCCGGCTCCAGGCCGAGCCCGGCTTCCCGGAAGCGCTCCGCGAGCGCATCCGCACCGTCGGCACGAACGAAGCGGCCGAGCTGATGCGCATCGGACCCGGCCGCTTCCAGCGCCTGACCCGCGCCGGCTGCTTCGGCCCGGTCAGGTTCTATGTGAACCGTTACGGCGCGGTGGTCTGGCTCTACCTCGCCGCCGAGATCGCCGAATTCGCCGACCGGGAACCGGAATTGCTGCAGGGCGACACCCCTGCCGCGATGCGGGTGATGCTTGACGGCGGGCAGGACTGGCGGCCACGGCAGTGGCGCGCCCGGCGGGTGGCGCAGCTCATGGGGCAGACGGACGATCCCTGGGAGTCGGCGGCGGTGCTCGCGGCCGTACTGCCGCCGGAGGAAATGGCCTCGGTCGTCGAGGACCCGAGGGAGCGGTCCCTGCTGCGCCGGCTCAGGCCCGTCTTCGCCTCCGTGATCACGGCGACCCTCGCCGCCCGGGAGTCCTTCGAACGGGTCCTGACGGCGGAGGAGTTCGACGAGGTGATGTGGTACCGCGTCAATCTCTCCCGGGCTCTCGAAGCCGCCCGCAAGGAAGACCCGGGGCGGCTTCGGGGCCTGGTGCCACGGCAGTCCGCGGCGCGGCAGAATCAGCCGCCGAACTTCCTGAACAGTCCCTCCTGGGACGGCCGGACACTTCCCTACAGTGCCCGAAAGAGCCCCTCCTGCACGACCGAGACCAGCAGCCTGCCCTCCCGGTCGTAAATCCGTCCGCGGGCCAGGCCCCGGCCGCCGGTGGCGATCGGCGACTCCTGGTCATAGAGAAACCACTCGTCCGCACGGAACGGACGGTGGAACCACATCGCATGGTCGAGCGAGGCCATGTCGAAGCCCCGAGGCCCCCACAGCGGCTCGATCGGGATGCGGACGGCGTCCAGCAGCGTCATGTCGCTGGCGTAGGTCAGCGCGCAGGTGTGCACCAGCGGATCGTCACCCAACGGCCCCACCGCGCGCATCCACACCGCGCTGCGCGGCTCCGCATCCCCGATCTCCTCCGGCGTCCAGCGCAGCCGGTCGACATACCTGATGTCGAAAGGCTGCCTGCGCGCCATCCGCTCCAGAGCCTCGGGCAGACCGCCCAGGTGCTCGCGGACCTCGTCCGTGACGGTGGGCAGCTCCTCCGGGTCGGGCACCGCCCGGCGCATCGGCAATTGATGATCGAAGCCGGGTTCCGGCTTGTGAAAGGAGGCGGTCAGATTGAAGATCGTGCGTCCCTGCTGGACGGCGACGACCCGGCGGGTGGTGAAGGACCGCCCGTCGCGGACCCGCTCGACCTGGTACACGATCGGCACCCCGGGCCGGCCCGGCCGCAGAAAGTACGCATGCAGCGAGTGGACCGGGCGGTCACCTTCCGTGGTCCGCCCGGCCGCCACCAGGGCCTGGCCCGCGACCTGCCCGCCGAAGACCCGCTGGAGGCTTTCCTGTGGACTTCGGCCCCGGAAGATGTTCACCTCGATCTGCTCGAGATCGAGCAGATCCACCAGCTTCTCGGCGGGATTGGTCATGACCGGTGGCCCTCCGTCGCGTCCCTCGACGGCCTCGGGCGAAGCCGTCCGTTCACAGCTGACCCACATCGGTGACGCGCACCACCGCACGCCCCTCCTCGTCGGAGGCGGCCAGATCCACCTCCGCGGAGATGCCCCAGTCGTGATCACCGTTCGGGTCGGCGAAAGTCTGCCGCACCTTCCACAGCCCGTGCGCGGCATCCTCCTCGATCTGCAGGAGTTTCGGGCCGCGCGCGTCCGGACCCGTGCCCAGCTCGTCGTACTCGTCCCAGTAGGCGTCCATTGCGTCGCCCCAGGCATCCACGTCCCAGCCGGAGTCGGCGTCCATCTCGCCGAGCTCCTCGACCTTGTCCAGCGCCGCCAGCTCCACCCGCCGGAACATCGCATTGCGCACCAGCACCCGGAACGCACGGGCATTGGCGGTGACCGGCCGGACCTGATCGGCGCGCTCCTGCGCCTGGTCCGCCGTCTCCTCCTCCGGATTGGCCAGCTGCTCCCACTCGTCCAGCAGACTGGAGTCCACCTGCCGCACCATCTCGCCCAGCCAGGCGATGATGTCCTGGAAATCCTCGGACTTCAGATCGTCCGGCACGGTGTGATCCAGCGCCTTGAACGCGCTCGCCAGGTAGCGCAGCACGATCCCCTCGGTACGCGCCAGCTCGTAGAACGACGTGAACTCCGTGAAGGTCATGGCGCGTTCGTACATATCGCGGATGACCGACTTCGGCGACAGCGGATGGTCGCCGACCCACGGATGACTCGTGCGGTACAGGCCGTAGGCGTGCGAGAGCAGCTCGTCCAGCGGCTTGGGGTACTCGACGTCCATGAGCCGCTCCATGCGGTCCTCGTACTCGACGCCGTCGGCCTTCATCTGGGCGACCGCCTCGCCCCGGGCCTTGTTCTGCTGCGCGGCCAGGATCTGCCGCGGATCGTCCAGCGTGGACTCCACGACCGAGACCATGTCCAGCGCGTACGACGGCGACTCGGGGTCGAGCAGATCGAACGCGGCCAGCGCGAAGGTGGACAGCGGCTGATTGAGCGCGAAGTCCTGCTGAAGATCGACGGTCAGCCGGACGATCCGGCCCTCCGCATCCGGCTCCGCCAGCCGCTCCACGATCCCGCCGTCCACCAGCGACCGGTAGATGGCGAGGGCACGACGGATGTGCCGCAGCTGGTTCCGGCGCGGCTCGTGATTGTCCTCCAGCAGCTGACGCATCGCAGCGAAGGCATTGCCCGGCCGGGCGATCACCGACAGCAGCATCGCGTGCGTGACCCGGAAACGACTGGTCAGCGGCTCGGGGTCGGAGGCGATGAGCTTCTCGAAGGTGTTCTCGCCCCAGTTGACGAAGCCCTCCGGCGCCTTCTTGCGGACGACCTTGCGCCGCTTCTTCGGGTCGTCGCCCGCCTTCGCGAGGGCCTTCTCGTTCTCCACCACATGCTCGGGCGCCTGCGCGACCACAAAGCCCGCGGTATCGAACCCGGCCCGGCCCGCGCGGCCCGCGATCTGATGGAACTCCCGGGCCCGCAGCGTCCGCACCCGGGTCCCGTCGTACTTCGTCAGCGCGGTGAACAGCACCGTACGAATGGGCACATTGACCCCGACACCCAGCGTGTCCGTCCCGCAGATGACCTTCAGCAGCCCCGCCTGGGCCAGCTTCTCCACGAGCCGGCGGTACTTCGGCAGCATGCCGGCGTGGTGCACGCCGATGCCGTGCCGGACGTAGCGCGACAGATTCCGCCCGAACTTGGTGGTGAACCGGAAGTTCCCGATGAGCTTGGCGATCGCGTCCTTCTCGGCACGTGTGCACATATTGATGCTCATCAGTGCCTGTGCCCGCTCCACGGCGGCGGCCTGCGTGAAGTGCACGATGTAGACGGGGGACTGGTGGGTCTCCAGCAGCTCGGTGAGCGTCTCCGTCATGGGTGTGGTGCGGTACTCGTACGACAGCGGCACGGGCCGGGTCGCGGAGCGCACCAGCGATGTCGGCTTGCCGGTGCGGCGGGTCAGGTCCTCCTCGAAGCGCGACATGTCGCCCAGCGTCGCCGACATCAGGATGAACTGTGCCTGCGGCAGCTCCAGCAGCGGAATCTGCCAGGCCCAGCCGCGGTCCGCCTCGGCATAGAAGTGGAACTCGTCCATCACGACCTGGCCGATGTCGGCGTGCTTGCCGTCGCGCAGCGCGATGGAGGCGAGCACCTCGGCGGTGCAGCAGATGACCGGCGCATCGGAATTGACCGACGCGTCGCCGGTCAGCATCCCGACGTTCTCGGTGCCGAACAGCTTGCACAGATCGAAGAACTTCTCCGACACCAGGGCCTTGATGGGCGCGGTATAGAAGGTGACCTGGTCATTGGCGAGAGCGGTGAAGTGTGCCCCGGCCGCCACCAGGCTCTTCCCGGAGCCGGTGGGGGTGGACAGGATGACGTTGGCACCCGAGACCACCTCGATCAGCGCCTCCTCCTGGGCAGGGTAGAGCGTGATGCCCTGCTGCTCGGCCCAGCCCGAAAAGGCTTCAAAGAGGGCATCGGGGTCGGCGTCGTTCGGCAAATGATCGATGAGGGTCACGCCCCCATACTGCCTGTCCTCGGCCCGGATCAGGGAACCGGCCGTACATATGAAGATCATGTGGCCGTCGCGGGGGCCTCCGGACCGGTGGCGACAGCAGCTGTGCGACGCCTGAGCTGGGACGATGCCGGTCGTGGCCGCGGCGAGGCCGTGGCGGTGTGCGGCAATGCCAGGAAGGGCCAGGGCGGGCCCCTGGCTCGCCGGACGGCCGGTCCTGCTGTTCGCCGTGGTGATCACCGATGCCGGCTGAGAGGCGCACGGTCGAGGTGGGGGAAGCGGCCGGTACCGCGGCCGCACAGTGGGCGGCGGCGATGGACCGTTCGGAGGGATACGGCATCGGTGTGCGGCCGGAGGGTCGTGCCGCGGGTAAGGGTGAGGCGTCCCTTGCCGTGCCTGCCGAGGAGTCACGCCCGTGCATCGTCTCTGCAGCGATCCGCTGTTCCAGTCGTTCACCGAGCGGGCGCTGGCCTTGAGCACCCGCGGGGGTTCGGAGTACGGCGAGTGCGAGAAGACCGTGGGGCGGATCGTCCCGGGGGATTTCGCCGGGTGGCACCGGGAGTGGTCGGCCACCGCCGCCACGGTGGAGTCCTGGGCGCGGGAGAGCGATGAGCGGGGGCACCGGGTGAGCGCCCGCGAGGCGTATCTGCGGGCGAGCACCTATTACCGCGCTTCCTACCAGCCGCTGTTCGGTGCGCCGGTCGACCCCCGGCTGGCCGAGGCATTCGACCACGAGAGCCGCTGCTTCGACCGCTTCGCAGAGCTTGCGGCGCATCCGATGCGGCCCGTGGAGATCCCTTTCGAGGGCGGCAGCCTGCCCGGATACCTGTGTGCCCCGGAGGACGGGGGCACCCGCCGCCCGACGCTCGTCGGCGTCAACGGCTATGACTCCAACATCCACGAGATGTACTGGTCACACGCCGTGCCCGCGCTGCGTCGCGACTACGCCTGCCTGCTGGTCGACGGCCCCGGCCAGGGCAGATCCCTGGTCAAGGACGGGCGGACGCTGCGCCCGGACTGGGAGACGGTGCTGCGTCCCGTCATCGATCACGCCCTGACGCTGCCGGAGATCGACGCCGGGCGCATCGCCGTCATGGGCTGGAGCTTCGGCGGCTGTCTGGCGCCGCGCGGGGTCAGCGGCGAGCCGCGGGTCGCGGCGCTGATCGCCGACCCGGGGCAGTGGGACCCCGCGTCCTTCAGCAGCCAGTTGCCGCTGCCGGAGGAGCTCAGGGAGCGGCTGCCCGAGGTGGATCCGGCGGAGCTGGATCCCTACCTCGGGGGGATCGCGGACGATCCGATGCTGAAGTGGAAGCTGGTCCAGCGGGGGCTGTGGGTGCACGGTCTGAGCTCGCTCGGCGAGTACGTGCTGGAGATGAGCCGCTACCGGCTCGCGGATGTGGTGGCCTCCATCACCTGCCCCACCCTCGTCGCGGCCGCCGAGAACGACCCGACGTCGGCGCAGGCCCAGGAGCTGTACGACGCGCTGCGGTGCCCCAAGACCCTGGTCCGCTTCACGGCTGACGAGGGATCGGCCGGGCACTGCGAGAGCGGCAACCGCTCGCGGTTCGACCAGCGGGTCTTCGACTGGCTCGATGAAGTGCTGGGTGTGTGAGGCCGTACCCGCACGACCTGCGGAGATCATCTGACGCTACGCTGAGTCGCCGAACCGGCCGGCCGAGCAGGGCGGCCGGGCCGGCCAGGCGTCAGAAGCGCGGCGGCGGAAGCGGGCCGGGACGGCGGCAGCGGCGCCGGAGCCGACACAACAGCCGGCACACCAGCCGACACAACAAGAGGTGGGGGAACGACCATGATGGGACCGGCGCACTCGCTGTCCGGGGCGGCGGCCTGGCTGGGGGTGGGCGCGGCGGCCGATGCCGCCGGGCATCCGATGCCCTGGCCGGTGCTGGTCTGCGGGGCTCTGATCTGCGCCGGCGCGGCGCTCGCCCCCGACCTCGACCACAAGTCCGCCACCATCTCCCGCGCCTTCGGCCCGCTTTCGCGGATCCTGTGCGAGGTGGTCGACACCCTCTCGCACGCGGTCTACAAGGCCACCAAGATGCGCGGCGACTCGAACCGCAACGGCGGGCACCGCACACTCACCCACACATGGGTGTGGGCCGTACTGGTCGGCGGCGGGATGTCGCTGCTGGCGATGAAGGGCGGCCGGTGGGCGGTCCTCGCCATCCTCTTCGTCCATATGGTCCTGGCCATCGAAGGCCTGCTGTGGCGGGCGGCGCGGGTCTCCAGCGATGTGCTGGTGTGGCTGCTGGGCGCGGCCTCGGCGTGGATCCTGGCCGGCATTCTCGACCAGCCGGGCAACGGCGCGCACTGGCTGTTCACCGAACCGGGCCAGGAATACCTCTGGTTGGGCCTGCCCATCGTGCTCGGTGCGCTGGTCCACGACATCGGTGACGCGCTGACGGTCTCCGGATGCCCCGTTCTGTGGCCCATCCCGATAGGCCGCAAGCGCTGGTATCCCCTCGGGCCGCCCAAGGGCATGCGCTTCAAGGCGGGCAGCTGGGTGGAGCTCAAGGTGCTGATGCCGGTGTTCATGGTGCTGGGCGGCATCGGTGGCCTGGGCGCGCTCGGTTATATCTGAGCGGCTGTTGTCGATCCGTCGATCCGTCGATCCGTCGATCGGTCGATCCGTCGATCGGTCGATCCGCCGTCCGTCGATCCGCCGTCCGTCGTATCCGACGGAAGCGCGCCGCGGCCCACCGGCCGCGGCGCGCTCGTCTGTCCAGGTCCCTCCGTCACCCGTGCCAGGACCGCCACAGCGCCGCATACGCACCGTCCGCGGCGACCAGTTCATGGTGGCTGCCCAGCTCGCTGATCCGGCCCTCCTCGACGACGGCGATCACATCCGCGTCATGTGCGGTGTGCAGCCGGTGTGCGATGGCCACCACCGTACGGCCGTCCAGCACCTTGCCCAGTGAGCGTTCCAGGTGGCGGGCCGCCCGCGGATCCAGCAGCGACGTCGCCTCGTCCAGCACCAGCGTGTGCGGGTCGGCGAGCACCAGCCGGGCCAGCGCGATCTGCTGGGCCTGTGCCGGGGTGAGCGCATGGCCGCCCGAGCCGACCGCGGTGTCCAGCCCCTCGTCCAGCGCGGCCGCCCAGTCCTCGGCGTCCACCGCGCCCAGCGCCGCCCAGAGTTCGGCATCGGCCGCATCCGTGCGCGCAAGCAGCAGATTGTCGCGGAGCGAGCCCACGAAGACATGATGCTCCTGGTTGACCAGCGCCACATGGGCGCGGACGCGTTCGGCGGGCATCTCGGACAGCTCGGCGCCGCCCAGGGTGACGGTGCCCGTACGCGGCCCGTAGATGCCGGCCAGCAGCCGTCCCAGCGTCGACTTGCCGGCGCCGGACGGGCCGACCAGGGCCAGCCTGCTGCCGGGGCGGACCCGCAGCGAGACCTCGTGCAGGACGTCGACGCCCGCGCGGTAGCCGAAGCGCACCTCGTCGGCGCGGACGTCCCGGCCGTCGGGTGCCACTTTCTCGTCCGCGGCCTCCGGCTCGATCTCCCGTACGCCCACCAGCCGCGCAATGGACACCTGGGCCACCTGCAGCTCGTCGTACCAGCGCAGGACCATGCCGATCGGTTCGCTCATCATCTGCGCCAGCAGCGCACCCGTCGTCAGCTGACCTGGCGTCAGGTATCCGGCCATGACGAACGCCCCGCCGAGCAGCAGCACCGAGCCGAGCAGCAGCACATGCGTCACATTGACGACGGGGAAGAGCACCGACCGCAGGTAGAGGGTGTAGCGCTCCCACTGTGTCCACTCGCGGATGCGGCGCTCCGACTGGGCGATACGGCGGGGGCCCAGCCGGTGCGCCTCGATGGTGCGGCCCGCGTCCACGCTCTCGGTGAGCGCGGCGGAGACGGCGGCATAACCGGCGGCCTCGGAACGATAGGCGCGCGGCGCGCGTCGGAAATACCAGCGGCAGCCGACGATGAGAAGGGGCAGCGCGATGAGGACGGACAGCGCGAGCGGCGGGGCCGTCACGGTGAGCCCGCCGAGCAGCAGCGCGATCCACACCACGCCGATGGACAGCTGCGGTACGGCCTCGCGCATCGCCTCGGCCAGCCGGTCGATGTCCGTGGTGATACGGGAGAGCAGATCGCCGGTGCCGGCCCGCTCCAGGACACCCGGCGGCAGCGCCACGGACCGTACGAGAAAGTCCTCGCGCAGATCGGCCAGCATCTGCTCGCCGAGCATCGCCCCGCGCAGCCGTACCATCCGGACGAACAGGGTCTGCGCGGCCAGGGCAAGGGCGAACAGTGCGATGGTGCGGGCCAGTTGGACATGCCGGTGGCCGGCGGAGAGGTCCTCGACCAGACCGCCGAGCAGATAGGGGCCGACCATCGAGGCGATGACCGCCGCGGCGTTCACGCCGACCAGGAGGGTGAAGGCCCGCCGGTGGCGGCGGATCAGGCCGGCGACGTAGCCGCGTACGGTCGCGGGGGAGCCGACGGGCAGGGTGGTGGTGGTCTGCGGTGCGTCCGGATCGTGCTCCGGTGGCGCCAGGCCGATCATGCGGTCTCCTCGATCTGGTCCAGGCGGTCGCGCTGTGCGGGGGGCTGTTCAGGTGTGGCGGGTGCCGGGTGGGCCGGGCCGTCGTCGGTTTCGCGGGTCACGACGGCGCGGTAGGCGGGATCGGTCCGCAGCAGTTCGCGGTGGGTGGACCGGGCGGCGACCGTGCCCGAGGGGAGGAAGACCACGTCGTCGGCGCGGTCCAGCAGGAGGGGGCTGGAGGTGAGGACCACCGTGGTACGGCCGGTCCGGATCTCCCGGAGGCCGGCGGCGATACGGGCCTCGGTGTGCGAGTCGACGGCGCTGGTCGGCTCGTCCAGCACCAGGACCGCGGGGTCGGTGACCAGCGATCTGGCCAGGGCCAGGCGCTGGCGCTGGCCGCCGGACAGGGACCGGCCGCGTTCGGTGATCCGGGTGCGCATCGGGTCGCCGGAGTCGTCGACGGACGCCTGTGCCAGCGCGGTCAGCACGTCGCCGCACTGCGCCGCGGCCAGCGCCTCCGCCGTCCCCACGAGCCCGGAGGCCGGTACGTCGAGGAGTTCGCCGAGGGTGCCGGAGAGCAGGACGGGGTCCTTGTCCTGGACGAGGACGGCGCTGCGGGCGGCGTCGCGCGAGAGGTCGTCCAGCGGGGTGCCGCCAAGGAGGACGGACGGCAGGGATTCGGCGTCCTCGTCCGGTTCCGGGGGGTGCCCGCCGAGACGTTCGGCCAGCCGTCCCGCGGCATCCGGGTCGCCGCAGACCACTGCGGTCAGCCGGCCGGCCGTGACGGTCAGGCCGCTGACCGGGTCGTGCAGATCGCCGTCGGGCGTTCCGTGGGCGGTGGTCCTCCCTGCTGCCGGCCGGGTCAGGGCCAGCACGCGCGCGGCGCGTTTCGCCGACGGCCTGGAGAAGGAGTACGCCATCGCGATCTCCTCGAAGTGGCGGAGGGGGTAGAGCAGGAAGGCGACCGCGCTGTAGACGGTGACGAGCTCGCCGATGGCGATCCGGCCGTCGAGGACGAGCCGGACGCCGTACCAGACCACCGCGATCAGCAGCAGTCCCGGCAGCACGACCTGTACGGCCGAGATCAGGGACCACATCCGGGCGCTGCGGACGGCGGCCCTGCGGACCTCCTGGGAGGCGCTGCGATAGCGGCCGAGAAAGAGGTCCTCGCCGCCGATGCCGCGCAGTACGCGCAGTCCGGCGACGGTGTCGGAGGCCAGTTCGGTGGCCTTGCCGGCCATTTCCCGTTGGGCGTCGGCGCGCCTGGTGGCGGCCGGCAGCAGCGGCAGTACGGCCAGCGCCAGCACCGGTACGCCGAGGGCCACCACGATGCCGAGGGCGGGCTGATAGACCACCAGGGCCACACAGACCCCGACCGACGTCAGGGCCGCCGCGCCGAACCGGGAGACGGCCTCGACCAGCCAGCCGATCTTCTCCAGGTCGCCGGTGCTGACGGCGACGATCTCGCCGGCCGCCACCCGTCGGGTCATGGCCGCGCCGAGCTCGGTGGTCTTGCGGGCGAGCAGTTGCTGCACCCGGGCGACGGAGGTGATCCAGTTGGTGACCGCGGAGCGGTGCAGCATCACATCGCCGAGGGAGACCAGTACCCCCAGTAACACCATGAGGCCGCCGGACAGGACCAGTTGGCCGCCGTCGCGGTCCACCACGGCCTGCACGGCGATGCCCACCGGCAGCGGGAACGAGGCCACCGCGCCGGTGTGCACCAGCCCCCACAAGAGGGCCTTGGTCTGCCCGCCGAGCTGCTGCCGGTAGAGCCAGAGGAGAAATCTGCCGCCTGTGCGGACGTCCGGGACGCCGGGATCGGAGTGGGGAAGGTCGCGAATGTGCATGATGTCCAAGGCGTGTCGTGGGCGGGGGCCGGCGCCGGCAGGAAGCGGCGCGGCGGGCGGGAACGCGTAGGGGGAGGAGCCCGGAGCGGGAGAAGGGAAGGTTGGCGCGCAGGGCACGGCGATTTCAAACGGTTTTCCGGCGCCGACGCGGATATCGGGCCAATCGTGTGGGACGCGTACGCACCGGGCGGGTGCTGAGGGTTCGTCGGCCTTGCGGTGCGACGATGTGTCCATGCGAATTACGGGCGGTGCGATGCGGGCGGCGGTGGCCGCGGCGGGTTTGATGCTTCTGGCGGGCTGCGGGGGCGGCGCGGGCGGCGCGGGCGGCGGGGACGCCAAGGGGGACGGCGCGGGGAAGGGGGAGCGCCCCGGCGGCCCGGCGCGCGGCGCGTCGGCCACCACGCACCTCAAGCACATCCCCGAGGTCGGCAGCGCCCTGCGCTCACGCATCCCGGCCGATTCCCGGCAGGTCGTGGCGGTCTACGGCAAGGGCATGGACTCCGCCGAAGCCACCGTCGTGCTCTACGAAAAGGGCGCCAAGGGCTGGGACCGCAAGGCGACTTGGGCCGGGCACAACGGCCGCAACGGCTGGACGCTGAATCACCATGAGGACGACAAGCGCAGCCCCATCGGAGTGTTCGCGCTGACCGATGCGGGCGGCGTCCTGGCGGATCCGGGTGCCCGTCTGCCGTATACGCACTCGGAGGAATTCACCCCGCCGCCCTACTGGGACAAGAACACCCGGCATGACTTCGACCATGTCGTCGCCATCAACTACAACCGCGTCAAGGGCACCTCCCCGCTGGACCCGACGCGGCCCCAGGGCCAGGCCAAGGGTGGCGGGATCTGGCTGCACCTGGACCACGGCAGCGGGACCTCCGGCTGCGTCAGCGTCCCCCGGGCCGGGATGACGGCACTGCTGCGCGCCCTCGATCCGAAGCGGCACCCCGTTGTGGTGATGGGGGACAAGGCGCATCTCTCGGCCTGAACGCATCTCCCGGCCCCACGCACTCCCCGGCCCAAGCACCCAGATGCCAGGTAACGGGGCGAAGGGTGCCCAGTGGGGCGGCCGGGCCGGGGAGGATTGGGCGTGCCCGGTTCGGCGTTCCTTGCGCTGTCCGCGACCGCCTCCGCGCTCGGTGTCATCCCGGCCGCCGCGGTCGCCCTGCTGCTCGGCGTCGACCGGATCATGGACTCGATGCGGGTGGCGACCAATCTGCTCGGCAACTGCGTCGCGGTGTTCGCGGTCTCCCGCTGGGAAGGCGCGCTGGACCGGGTGACGGCGAAGCGGGTCCTGAACGGTGAGCCGCCCGTGGAAGGTCCGGCGGAACAGGCGGCCGAGCCGGCCGGTACGGCCGTCACCACCTGCGAGAAGTGATGCCCGGGGCCCGGCGGACAGCACCGTCCGCCGGGCCCCCGCGCGTCACTGCCCTCATTCCTCCGGCTTCTGCGAGTCCATCCCCGGCCGTGACTTCTTCCACAGCCCCCGCGTGAAGTCGGGAATCTCCTGCGGCGCGCCCTTCGCCTTGATCGAGAGGTCGCTCAGCGGCACCGGCGCCGTCCAGGTCGCCCCGTCATAGACGTCGAAGTCCGGTACGAGGCCCAGCCGCATGCACTGCATCAGCCGGAAGACCAGCATGTAGTCCATGCCGCCATGGCCACCGGGAGGGTTGGCGTGCTCCTTCCAGAGCCAGTGGTCCCACTCCGCGTACTTCGCGAAGTCGCCCCATTCGTCATTGCTCTGGTCGGGCTCGATATAGATCCGCTCGGGGTAGTCCTCGAACACGCCCTTGGTGCCGCCGAGGCTGTTGATCCGGCTGTACGGGTGCGGGGTGGAGACATCGTGCTCCAGCCGGATCACCCGGCCCTTGGCGGTCTGGACGAGGCTGATCGTCCGGTCGCTCTCGATGTACGACTCCTTCCAGCTCGGGTCGTTGGGCGGCATGTGCTCCTTGCGGTACGCGGCCAGGCCGAGTGCCGGAGTGCCGAAGCTGGAGATGCGTACGGCACGGTCGCCGCGGTTGACGTCCATGTAGTTGCCGACCGGGCCGAAGCCGTGGTTGGGGTAGAGATCGCCGCGCAGCCGGGTGTGCCAGAGCCGGCGCCATGGCCCCTCGTAGTACTTGGGGTCGAACATCAGGCCCCGCAGATCGTGGTTGTAGGCGCCCGCGCCGTGCAGCAGGTCGCCGAACAGGCCCGCATGGGCCATCCGCAGCACCCGCATCTCGTTCTTGCCGTAACAGCAGTTCTCCAGCTGCATGCAGTGTCTGCGGGTTTTTTCGGAAAGATCCACCAGCTCCCACAGCTGGTCCAGGCGCAGTGAGAGCGGGCATTCGACGCCGACGTGCTTGCCGTTGAGCATCGCGGTCTTCGCCATCTCGAAGTGCCAGTCCCAGGGGGTGGCCGCATAGACGAAATCGATGTCGCCGCGCTTGCAGAGGTTTTCGAAATCGTGGTCGCCGTTGGCGTAAACGGCGGGCGCGGGCTGGCCGGCATCGGTGACCTTCTTGGCGGCCTGGGCGGTCTTCTCCTTGACGGGATCGCACAGCGCGACGACGCGGACGCCCGGCACCGCGAGAAAGAGGTCGATCATGCTGCCGCCGCGGTTGCCGAGGCCGATGATGGCCACGCGTACGGTGCTGCGCCGCTCGAACGGCACCCCGATCATGGTCTTGCCCTTGGCCTCAGGGGTCGCGCCGGGGGCCGTTGCGGTGCCGGCGGCGCCCGGCGCAGCCGCCGCGGCGCTGCCCGCCGTCAGCCCGCCGAGCCCGAGCCCGGCACCCGCCGCACCAGCGGTCCACAGGACCGAACGCCGGCTCGGGCCCGCCTCGTCGCGTTCGTGGCCGAGGTCGTGGCCCTGCCCGGCGTCGTGGCCCCGGCCGTGGTCGTCGTGGTTCTGCTGTGGTGCCTCGTTCATCGGTCCTCCAGGGAGCGGATGGGGTGCGGGGCATACGGGAACCTCGGTCAGGACCTTGGCGGTTGAGCCACCTGAGGCACAAGAGGGCAAGTTGGACTCTTGGGGCGGCGCGCTTGGACTCTTTCACCGCGGTGCGGCAAGCGCCGTGCGCAGCGCCGTGCACAAGCCCGTACGCACCATCTTTCGCAAGACGCTGAAAGGTCTTGCATTTTCTGGTGCTTGAACCTTGACGTGTCCACGAATGAAACGGCAGGCTCCGTTACGGAATCCCAGCGGGATCCGAATCCCCCCATGGCGGCCTGGCGCGTGGCTGCTCTCGAGGGTGCGGTGTGCCCTGCCGTGCCCGACGACGAAGGAGCCGCAAGATGCAGCATCGTTCCCGTGTGCTGGGCGGGGCGCTGGCCGGCGTGCTGGCCGCGGCCGGCCTGGCCACCCTCGCGCCCTGGCCCTCGCAGGCCACCCCGCCTGGTGAAAAGACCGTCACGGCCACCCTGTTCGAGCGGAAGTTCGCCGATGTCGCCCAGGCCTGCACCGACCAGCTGGGCCCGGCCGGTTACGGCTATGTCGAGGTCTCACCCGCCTCCGAGCACATCCAGGGCGGCCAGTGGTGGACCTCCTACCAGCCCGTCAGCTACAAGATCGCCGGACGGCTGGGCGACCGGGATGCCTTTGCCGCGATGGTGAAAACCTGTCATGACGCGGGCGTGAAAGTTATTGCGGATGCCGTCATCAACCACATGTCGGCCGGATCCGGTACCGGCACCGGCGGCACGCAGTACACCAAGTACGGCTACCCCGGCTACTACCAGGACCAGGACTTCCACGGCTGCCGCAAGAACATCTCCGACTACACCAACCGGGACGACGTCCAGAACTGCGAACTGGTGGGCCTGGCCGACCTCGACACCGGCAGTGACGCGGTCCGCACCACCATCGCCAAGTACCTCGACGATCTGCGGTCGCTGGGCGTCGACGGCTTCCGGGTGGACGGCGCCAAACACCTCTCCGCCACCGACCTCGCCGCCATCAAGGGCAAGATGAGCGACCCCGGTTACTGGGTGCAGGAGGTCATCCACGGCGCCGGCGAGGCGGTCCAGCCCGACGAGTACACCGGCATCGGCGACGTCGACGAATTCCGCTACGGCGACCACCTCAAGAGCGCCTTCCAGGGCGGCAATATCGCCCAGCTCAAGACCGTCGCCGACGGCAAGCTCGGCGGCGACAGGGCCCGTACCTTCGTCGACAACTGGGACACCGAACGCAACGGGTCGACGCTCACCTACAAGGACGGCGCGTCCTACACCCTCGCCAACGTCTTCATGCTCGCCTCGCCCTACGGTTCCCCGAACGTCTACTCCGGCTACGAGTGGTCCGACAAGGACGCGGGCCCGCCCAGCGGCGCGGACGGCTGGACCAACGAGCACGCCAAGCGGGAGATCACCGGCATGGTCGGCTTCCGCAACGCGGTGGGCTCGGCCGAGCTGACCGACTGGTGGGACAACGGCGGCAGCGGCATCGCCTTCGGGCGGGGCGGCAAGGGGTTTGTCGCCCTCAACAACGGCGACGGCGAACTCAGCCAGACCTTCGCCACCTCGCTGCCCGCCGGCACCTACTGCAATGTCGCCAAGGCCGCGCCGGACAGCTGCGACGGCAACACCGTCAGCGTCGGCGACGACGGAAAGGCGAAGCTGACCGTCCCCGCCAAGAGCGCCGTC
The DNA here is from genome assembly GCF_040651455.1 of Streptomyces sp. NPDC048483. Classification (NCBI taxonomy): domain Bacteria; kingdom Bacillati; phylum Actinomycetota; class Actinomycetes; order Kitasatosporales; family Streptomycetaceae; genus Streptomyces; species Streptomyces sp. NPDC048483. Next base: position 91,157 of record NZ_JBEZJZ010000019.1, on the reverse strand, counting down.
GCGCTGCACATCGGCGCCAAGAGCTGAACCGACGGCGGCCCTCCGCACGGGCGGGCCGCCCACGCCGGCGTCATACCGGCCGGGTGGCCCGCTCCAGCGCCATCAGCACCGAGTGGTACCCCCGCCCGCCGGTCGCATGATCCATCCCCACCTCGCACATCCGGTTCGCCGACAGATGCGCATCGAAATGCCGCGCCGTGACCTCGGCCGCTTCCTTCTCCGTCGCCGACTCCGTCAGCTCCCGGTGCAGCATCCCCCGGTCGCCGGCGAACGCGCAGCAGCCCACGTCGTCCGGCACCACCACCTCCCGCGCACACGCCTCGGCCACCTCCCGTAGCCGGCTCTCGTCCCCCAAGTGCTGCATGGAGCAGGTGGGATGGAGCACCGCGGAGTCGACCGTGCGCCGGATCTCCAGGTGCGGCAGCAGTTCCTCCGCGGCCCAGACGACGGAGTCGACGACGGTCAGCTCGGCGTGCAGCGCCCGGTTGTCCGGGGTCAGATACGGCACCACCTCATGGGCCAGGCCGAGTGTGCAGGAGGACGCGTCCACGACCAGCGGCAGCCGCCCGCCGGCCGTCCAGCCCCAGGCCGCCTCCACGATGCGGTTGGCCATGACCCGGTTGCCGTCCTCGTACCCCTTGGAGTGCCAGATGGTGGCGCAGCACGTACCGGTCACATCCGGCGGGATCCACACCGGGCGGCCCGCCCGCCGCGAGACCGCCACCACAGCCTGGGGGAGCGAGGGGCCGCGGTAGCCGGCCGGTTCGCCGAAGATGCGGTTCACACAGGCGGGGTAGTAGACGGCGGCCGCCCCCGCCTTCGGGGTGACGGGCAGGGTGCGGGCCGCGGCGCCGGGGATCTGCGGCAGCCACTCGGGGACCAGGTCGGGGCGTACGGCCCTGCGGGCGGCGCCGGTCACCGCTGTCAGCAGCCGGTCGCCGATCCGGTCCGCGGCCGCGACCGCCAGGCGCGCGGACCGCTCCACGGCCTTGAACCGCCGGGCCAGCTGCGCGGCCGCCCACTCCTCGCGCGGCGAGTGCCGTCGGTGCCGGAAGTCGCGCATCATCGCGCCGGTGTCGATGCCCACCGGGCAGGCCAGTTTGCAGGTCGAGTCGCCGGCGCAGGTGTCCACCGCGTCATAGCCGTACGAGGCCAGCAGCTCCTCGGTGACCGGTGATCCGGGTGGCTGGCGCATCATCTCCCGGCGCAGCACGATGCGTTGGCGGGGCGTGGTGGTCAAGTCCTCACTGGGGCAGGTCGGTTCGCAGAAGCCGCATTCGATGCAGGGGTCGGCGACCGCCTCCACCTCCGGGATGGTCTTCAGCCCGCGCAGATGGCCCTTCGGATCGCGGTCGAGCAGCACCCGCGGTGCGAGAATGCCGTGCGGATCGACGACCTCCTTGATCCGCCACATCAACTCCGTTGCCCGCGGCCCCCATTCGAGTTCCAGGAACGGCGCGATGTTCCGGCCGGTCGCATGCTCCGCCTTCAGCGAGCCGTCGAACCGCTGGACGGCCAGCCGGCAGAACTCGTCCATGAAGGAGGCATAGCGCTCCACATCCCCGGGCTTCGCCGCGTCGAAGGCGAGCAGGAAGTGGAGATTGCCGTGCGCGGCGTGCCCGGCGACCGCCGCGTCGAAGCCGTGCCGGGTCTGGAGTTCCAGGAGCGCGGCGCAGGCGTCCGCGAGCCGGGACGGTGGCACCGCGAAGTCCTCGGTGATCAGCGTCGTCCCGGCCGGCCGGGAGCCGCCCACCGCCGTCACAAATGCCTTACGGGCCTTCCAGTAGCCGCCGATGGTGCCCGCGTCCCGGGTGAAGGTGTTGGTGACGGACGCCACCGGCGCGACCAGCTCCAGACCCTCCCGTACCCGCGCGGCGGCCTCTTCGTACGCCGCCTGCGCGGGCTCGTCGGGGGCCCGGAACTCCACCAGGAGCGCCGTGGTCTCCTTCGGCAGCTGTGCCCAGTCGGCCGGCACACCGGGCACCCGTACCGAGGCCCGCAGCGTATTGCCGTCCATCAGTTCCACGGCCCGCGCGCCCGCTTCGTTGAAGGCCGGTACGGCCGCGGCCGCGGCGCGGAGCGTGGGGAAGAACAGCAACGCGCTGGTGGTGTACCGGTCCAGTGGCAGGGTGTCGAAGACGGTCTCGGCGATGAAGCCGAGGGTGCCCTCGGAGCCGACCATGAGTCCGCGCAGGATCTCCACCGGCGTGGCGCCGTCGAGGAAGGCGTCCAGGCGGTAGCCGTTGGTGTTCTTGATCTCGTATTTGGCGCGGATCCTGGCCACCAGTTCCCGGTCCGCCTCGATCTCCGCCTTCAGCGCCAGCAGCCCGGCGCACAGCGCGGGCTCGGCGTGCGCCAGCTCCTCGTCGGCAGCCGGGTCCGCGGTGTCCACGATGGTGCCCGACGGCAGGACGAGGGTGAGCGAGGCCAGCGTCCGGTAGGAGTTACGGGTCGTCCCGGCCGTCATCCCCGAGGAGTTGTTGGCGACCACCCCGCCCAGCGTGCAGGCGATCGCGCTGGCCGGATCGGGGCCGAGCAGCCGGCCGTACCGGGCGAGGCCGGCGTTGGCCCGCAGGACCGTCGTGCCCGGCCGGATCCGGGCGCGGGCGCCGTCGTCCAGCACCCCGATGCCGGTCCAGTGGCGGCGTACGTCCACCAGGATGTCCTCGCCCTGCGCCTGGCCGTTGAGCGAGGTCCCGGCGGCACGGAAGACGACATTGCGGCCCTTGCCGTGCGCGTACGAGAAGACCGTGGAGATGTCGTCGACGTCCTCGGCCAGCACCACCACCTGCGGAACGAAGCGGTACGGGCTGGCGTCCGAGGCGTAGCGGACCAGGTCGGAGAGCGTGTGGAGCACCTTGTCCGGGCCGAGCAGCGCGGTCAGGTCGCCGCGCAGCGGCTCGGGGGTGCCGGACGCGCGCCGGTCGGTCACCCGGTCGGGGGCGGGACCCGTGGTGGCGGTGGGCCGCAGGGCCTCGGGCTTGGGCTCCAGCAGGGGCATGGCGGGCACTCCTCCGATGACGGTGCGTCAGGTCAGTGCGGTTCACCCGGGCCGTCGACCAGAGTGGACAGCAGGCCGCCGAGCACCTCGCGCTGGTCGGCGGTGAGTGGAGCCAGGATCTCCTCCGCCGCGGCCCGCCGCGCGCTGCGCAACGCGCGCAGGGTGGACCGGCCGGTGTCGGTCAGCTCGATGCGTACCACCCGGCGATTGGCCGGATCGGGCACCCGGCGTACCGCCTCCTGCGCCTCGAGCGCGTCCACCAGCGTCGTCACCGCCCGGGGGACGACCTCCAGCCGCTGGGCGAGGTCGGCCATCCGGGGCGGGGTGTCGCGGCAGTGGCCCACGATGCGCAGCAGCCGGGACTGCGCGGGGGTGAAGGCGATGTCCAGGTGCGCCAGGTGGCGCTTCTGGGCGCGTTGCATCCGGCGGGTCAGCCGTACCAGCTGCTCGGGGAGGTTGGCGCTGACCGTCGTCGGCTCAGGGGTGGGCATGTCCCGAGGGTAGCAGGACATGGTTCATTGTGAGCTTAGGTAACAATGAGCTAAGCTCCGTAAAGTTCCGTACCCTCTCACCCCTCGTAGGAGCCCATGCGCAGCGACGAACCGCACTGGACCCCGCCGCCCAAGGACCCGGACGCACCGGTCCAGCTGCGGCGGATCCTCTCCCTCTTCCGCCCCTACCGCGCCCGGCTGACCCTGGTCGGCCTGCTCGTCGGCGCCTCGTCCCTCGTCTCGGTGGCCTCGCCGTTCCTGCTCCGCGAGATACTCGACGTCGCGATACCCGGCCGGCGCACCGGACTGCTCACTCTCCTCGCGCTCGGCATGATCGCCACGGCGGTCACCACCAGCGTCTTCGGCGTGCTGCAGACCCTGCTGTCCACCACCGTCGGCCAGCGCGTCATGCACGACCTGCGCACCGCCGTCTACGCCAAGCTCCAGCGGATGCCGCTGGCGTTCTTCACCCGCACCCGCACCGGCGAGGTCCAGTCCCGGATCGCCAATGACATCGGCGGTATGCAGGCGACGGTCACCTCCACCGCCACCTCCCTGGTCGCCAACCTCACCTCGGTCGTCGCGACCATCGTCGCCATGATCGCCCTCGACTGGCGCCTGACCGTCGTCTCGCTGCTCCTGCTGCCGCTCTTCGTCTGGATCAGCCGCCGGGTCGGCAACGAACGCAAGAAGATCACCGCCCGGCGGCAGAAGCAGATGGCGTCGATGTCCGCGATGGTCACCGAATCGCTGTCCGTCAGCGGCATCCTGCTCGGCCGCACGATGGGCCGCGCCGATTCCCTCACCCAGACCTTCGCCGACGAGTCCGAGCGCCTGGTCGACCTGGAGATCCGCGCCAGCATGGCCGGCCGCTGGCGGATGGCGACCATCGGCATCGTCATGGCCGCCATGCCCGCACTGATCTACTGGGCGGCCGGCCTGGTCCTCCAGCTCGGCGGCCCGAACTTCTCCCTGGGCACCCTGGTCGCCTTCGTCACGCTCCAGCAGGGCCTGCTGCGCCCCACGGTCTCGCTGCTGTCCACCGGCGTCCAGATGCAGACCTCCCTCGCGCTCTTCCAGCGCATCTTCGAATACCTCGACCTGCCGGTCGCCATCACCGAGCCCGCCGAGCCGGTGCGCCTCCCGTCCCCGCGCGGCGAGGTCCGCTTCGAGAACGTGACGTTCTCCTACGACCCCGAGGCCGCCCCGACGCTCGACGGCATCGACCTGACCGTCCCCGCCGGCGGCAGCCTCGCCGTCGTCGGCCCCACCGGCAGCGGCAAGAGCACCCTCAGCTATCTGGTGCCACGGCTCTACGACGTGACCGAGGGCCGGGTCACCCTGGACGGCGAGGACGTCCGCGGCCTCGCCTTCGACACCCTCGCCCGCTCGGTCGGCGTGGTCTCCCAGGAGACGTACCTCTTCCACGCCTCGGTCGCCGACAATCTCCGCTTCGCCAAGCCCGACGCCACCGACGAGGAGATCGAGCGTGCCGCCCGGGCCGCCCAGATCCACGACCACATCGCCGCCCTCCCCGACGGCTACGACACCCTCGTCGGCGAGCGCGGCTACCGCTTCTCCGGCGGCGAGAAACAGCGTCTCGCCCTGGCCCGTACGATCCTGCGCGACCCGCCCGTACTCGTCCTGGACGAGGCCACCAGCGCCCTGGACACCCGTACCGAACACGCCGTCCAGCAGGCCATCGACGCGCTGTCGAAGGGCCGCACCACCCTCACCATCGCGCACCGTCTCTCCACCGTCCGCGACGCCGACCAGATCGTCGTCCTGGACTCCGGCCGGATCGCCGAGCGCGGCACCCACGACGAACTCCTCGCCGCCGGGGGACGGTATGCGGCCCTGGTACGGCGCGACGCCGACCGGGCACCGGGGGACTCCTCGGCCGCTCCGGCGTCTCCGGCGTCTCCGGCCGACGAGGGTGACGCATACCTCACCCCGGCCGGCGATCAGGTGATGACCGCTAAGTAACTCGCGGGTAAGGTCATCCCCGCGGCGGCCAGTTCAATGGTCGGGGCGGCCGCCGCACCCACTCGTCTCTCCAGGGAGTCCGCCGTGGCCGACACCGCCCGTTCCGCCCGCCTCCTGGCCAAGCTGCTCGCCGGTGCCGGGGCCGCCCACTTCCTCGTCCCGAAGCCGTTCGACGCCATGGTGCCCCGGCGGCTCCCCGGCACCCCGCGCACCTGGACCTACGCCAGCGGCGCCGCCGAACTGGCCGTCGCCGCCGCCATCGCCCTGCCCCGCACCCGCCGCGTCGGCGCCCTGGCCGCCGCGGGCCTCTTCGCCGCCGTCTTCCCGGCCAACATCAAAATGGCCCACGACTGGCGCCACCGCCCCGCGCCCCTCAGGGCCCTCGCCTATGGACGCCTGCCCGCCCAGGCACCGCTCATCGGCTGGGCCCTGCACACCGCCCGCGCGGCCTCCCGCGAGACCGCGCCGACGGCGCAGCCGTAGGGCGTTGACCGCACGCCGCTTCGCCTCGGCGGCCGGTGGGCGGTACCCGGCCCCCTTGAACGACGCCCGCCTGCCGGATACCCGGTCACGCCGGCGACAGCCGGTATGCGCAGCTGTACGTCCGGTCCGCGTGGAGGAGATATTTCTCGAGGGGTGGCGCGCCCCATGAGTCGTTGCCGCCCACGCCCATCTGCCGGTGGTTCACGTCCAGTTGGGTCTTGGCGCGGCGCTCGAGCTCGTACGGGTGCCGGGGCCCGTCGAGGTCGGTGGGGGTGTGGTGCAGGGCACTCAGTTCCAGGAGCGGGGCGTCCTTGCCGGGTTCGGCGGTCACCTGCAGGCCGATGCCGTCCCGGTCCGTCAGGGTCGCGGTGCGGACGTCGGTGACGTTGCCGGTCTGCTGCGGGCGGACGCAGGGGCCGTACTGGGCGTCGACGGTGGTGCGGTAGCGGCCGACGAAGGCGCCGGTGTGGCGGTCCCAGTAGTTCTCCTGGGGGCCGCGGCCGTACCGGTCGAAGGTGTTCAGGCCGGCCGGGACGGTGAGCAGGGCGCCGACCATCGGCAGGCCGGGGAGCAGCGGACCCGGCCGCAGGGTGTGCCGGGGGAGGGCGAACTGCTCGGCGGCGACGCTGTGTCCGGCGTCCGCCCCGCGACGGGGGTGAGCCGGCCCACAATGATCAAGAACTCTCCATTGTCAGTCCTCCCAGATAGGTTGGCGGACATGGCGGCGGTGGTGCAGACGGCGGGGGGGGGTTCCGGGCATGCCCGGTTCACCTTCCGTGTGCGCGTGTCGTCCGGTGCGCGGTCCGCACTCGAAGCGGAGTGGGCGCGGTGAATGGGGTCTCCCCTGCTCGAGCGGAGCCGAGAGCTTGGGGAAGGGTGTGGAACGAGTGCGTGGCCAAGTCCCAGGCCGTCCACCTGCACAACAGGGACAACCCTGAGGGCAAGCGCACGTGCGGGCCGGTCCAGCTCGCGAAGATGCTGACCGAGGCACGGACCGCTACGCCGTGGCTGCGTGAGGGGGCCGGTGTTCCTCAGCAGCAGTTGATACGTGACTTCGGCAAGTCGCGGGCGAAGGCGTTGAAGGACGTCAGGGCCCACTTGCCGATGCGGCAGCGGGCTGGGATGCCCCGGTACAAGAAGAAGCGTGAGGCGCTGCCGACGCTGGAGTACACCCTGCGCGGCTTCCGGTTGAAAGACGGTCGTCTGCACCTCGCCGGCGGCATCGTGCTGACGGTGGTGTGGTCGCGGGACCTTCCCAAGCCGCCTTCCCGTGTGCGCGTGTACCGGGACAGCATCGGTCACTGGTACGCGAGTTTTGTGGTGGCGACGAGGACGGAGCAGCTTCCCGCGACCGGGGCCGTGATCGGGATCGACTGGGGTGTGAAGGAGACCGCGACCACCACATCCGATGCCCACGACCTTCCCCATGCCCAGCATGGCAAGACAGCGGCGCAGAAGCTTGCCCGATACCAGCGGATGATGGCCCGCAGGAAGCCGAAGAAGGGGCAGGCCGCCTCGAACGGCTACCGGGAAGCGAAGCGGCAGCGGGTGCCCCAGTCCTTGGGCACGGTGAAGGAGCGGCGGTACGAGCCGACCGGGTTGAAGCCCGCCGGGACATGCGGCGGTTCGGGGTCTCGTAGCCGATCCACGCGTATCTGACATTGAGGTGGATCGGCTCGGGACAGCCCTCGATCTCCCAGTGGGAGGGCACGGAGATCCGGTCCCAGCCGCTGTCGTCGTGGCCGTCCGCGGCGAAGTCCGTGGGCCGCTCGTCCGGATTCTTCGACCAGTGGAAGCGCCAACTGCCGTTCAGGGAACGGTAGTAGGGGGAGTCCGCCACGATGCCCGCGAGCGCCGATCCGGTGTCCTGCTACGGGATGAGCTGGGCGCGGGCCGGCTCACGGTTCAGCTGGAAGACCCGTGGCCGGGCGTTCCACTCGCCGTCGTCGTCGGCGACCTCCGCCGCGAAGGCCAGTTTCTGTGCGGAGAGAGCGGCCCACCCCGCAAGTGCGGTGCTGGTGACAAGGAACGACCGGCGGCTCGGACGGTGTGCGTTCATGCGACAGCTCCGAACGTAAGGCAACAGGAACCAGCAGGGTCGAACGTCTGCGCGCCCACGGTAAGACCCTCGTACGCCACGTGTGTGCCACCCGTACGCCACTTTGCCGCCCCTCGCACCCCACTTGCCCGCCCGCCGGGCTGCCGCGACCGGTCCGCCCGCAAGGCATCGCCGGTACGGTGGACGTCCGCTCGGGCCCAGGAGCCCGTCCCCTTGGAACGCGAGATGTCTGATGAATCAGCCCGCAGCCCACACCTACCTGGCCTCGGCCGTGGTGGTGCACCACGCGCGCGTGTTGATCGTGCGCCGCAGCTACAGCGAACGCTTTCTGCCCGGTGCGTGGGGCGTACCGTGCGGCAAGCTGGACCGTGGGGAGTCCGCCGCGAGCGGCGCCCTGCGGGAACTGAAGGAGGAGACCGGACTCCTCGGCGCCATCGTCACGCATACGGGATCGTCCAGCTTCCTGAGTGACTATCAGGGGCGGCGCGTCCGCAACCACCAGGAGAACTTCGCCGTCCGTCCGCTGACCCTGGACGTGGTGCTGCCCAGCGCCGACCAGGCCTACCTCTGGGCGCGGCCGGCCGAACTGGCCGGGATCGGGGTCGACGCATACAACCTGGACGTGATCCGCCAGGCCCTCGGCGGGCGGCTGGATGCGTCCGGCTTCCGTACCGCGACGGCGGCCGGCTCCCTGCGCTTCGCGCCGGCCGGGCTCAGTAGCCCAAAGAGCATGCCAGAGCGTCGAGTTCGGCGAGATAGGCGGCCGCAGCCAATGGAGTCTTGGGCGGCGGATCCGGCCGCTCGGCGCCGCCACCACTCCTGACGTAGACGTCGGTCACCGAGCGCTGCGCCGCGGTCTCCAGGAACAGCGTCACGGTCGGCTCCTCGCTCACCACACGGTGGAGCGCCCGGGCATCGAGGCCGTAGCTGCTCCCGGCGCCGTACCGTTCGTCGCGCACCAGCCGCAGCCGGGCGTGCCCGATGCGCCGCAGCCGCCATGCGCCGCCGGGACCGTCGATGGTCTCCCGGTAGGCGATCGCGGGCACACCGGCCCCGGTGTCCGCGACCGGCCCGTACCCGACGGGCCTGTATCCATCCGGCTCGTACCGGACCGGTTCATAGCACTCCATCCGGACCCGGCCGCGCACCACCGCCGAGGCGATCGCGCAGCGGTGGTTGTGGATGTCCTCGGGGGCCTGACCGGTCCCGCCGTGCCAGAAATGGACCCGCAGCATGTAGCGCGGCGCTCCGCCCAGCAGCAACAGCTTGTCGAAGCCCAGGACATGGCGGTACGAGAGGCGGAGGCAGCCGGGGAGATCCTGATTGCCGGCGGATAATCGGCGCGCCAACGGGCCGAGCGAGTCCGGGCGTGCCAGCCGGGCGATCGCCTCCCGCGCCGCCTCGGGGGACGGCGGCCGCGGCCCGCCGCCCAGCCGGTCCGCCAGCAGCCGCCGGGCTTCCTCGACCTGCATGCCTGCCTCCCGTTCACCGGCGCCGCCGACCGCCGGCGGGCCACCGCACGCTCGGCCGCCCTTACGGCCGGTGGACCATCAGCGCATGCCGGCGCAGCACCGACAGGCCCTGATACGCCATCCACACAGGGTGGCCCATGGGCCCGTCGTCCCACCGCCACACCCCGCCTCGCTGCATGCCGTGCACCCGCGCCACGGCCGCGGTCAGCTGGGCCTCCCACACCGGCAGCCCCGCACCGTCCGCCGCGACCCGCCGCGCCCCGTCCGTCATCAGCGCACGGGCCACCCAGGCGGCCGTGAAATGCCGTACCGACAGCAGCTCTTGATGCAGTGGGTCCTCCTGGCCCGGCCGTCGCACGTCCTCCTGGCAGTTCTCCAGGTTGGCCGCGCCGCTCGCCAGCAGCCAGCGCAGCCCTTCCTCGCGCACCGCGCGCTGCCGCTCGTCCTCGCCCAGCACCTGCGCCGCCCGGTCCAGCGTCACCACCGCCCGTGCGGTGTGCGCCGCGGACGGCGCGGGATTGCGGCGCCCGGTGGCCAGCGCCGCGCCCCAGCAGCGGTGGTTGCCGCGTACCGGATCGGCCGTGGCGCCGTTCACCAGCACCCTGCGCAGCCCGCCCAGCGCGGCGGAGCCGGGCGCGGCCCGCAGCAGCCCGCGCAGCACATTCGTCACCACGTAGGTGTTGGCCAGCCCCGGCGCATCGTGCTCCGAGTCCAACAGCGCCTCGCAGGAGCGGACTTCGGACTGCAGCAGCCGCGGATCGGCACCGGCCCGCGCCAGTGCGCCCAGCACGATCGCGGACACCTCGGGGCGCGCCCCGCCGCCCTGCGAACGCGCGGCCCAGCCACCGCCGGGCAGCCGCAGCCGCCACAGCGTCTCGGCGACCTCACCGACCCGTATTCGGCCGTCGAGCGGCGCGATGTCCAGGAGGAGATGCAGACCGTAGGCCGTGCCGAACGCAGTGGGATACACCGGCGGATGTATGGGCGGATCGCTCTCGGCGAGAGAGTGCGGCCAGCCCGTGAGCGGCCCGCTGCCGGGCACATCGATCACCGACAGGCCGCGCCGCAGCGCTTCGTACGCACCGTCCATCAGCTCCGGCAGCGGACCGACCGGCGACGGCGCGGGCGCGGCCACCGCGGATCGCGCGCCGGCCGCGGCGCGGGCATGCAGCAGCGCGGCCGCGAGCCAGACCACCGCACCCACCCCGACACCGGCCGTCGCCGCCACGCCGTACCGCGCCGCCTCGCCCGCCAGTTGTGACGGCAGAACCCCCAGCAGCGCCTGGAACACCGCGAACGCTGTGGCCGGCGCGCCCAGCCGCCCGAGCCAGATGAGCAGCCGGGAGGGAGCGGCAGCGGGCGCACCCGAGGGCGACGGCGACAATCCGGGCTCCGGCGCGGGCGTCCCGCCGCCCGCCCGCGACACCTGTGGTCGTACGCGCTGCCGCAGCATCATCTGCTCCCTCCCCCCGGACGGCGCAACCCCGCACCGCATGCGCGGATGTGGCATCCCGATCAGTGTAGAAGTCCCCACTGACAGCGGGGTCGCACACCTGTTCCGACGGACGGAGCGCCGCGCCCTGCGTCTCCGCCCACCCCGCTCTCTGCCCGCTCTATGCCCGCTCCGCCCTGTGCCCGCCCGGGGAATCGGCCGTGCCGTCCCCCAGCAGAATCACCTCCAGGGTCCGCGGACCGTGCACCCCCTCCACCCGGTCGAGCTCGATATCGCTGGTCGCCGACGGGCCGGAGATCCAGGTCAGCGGCCGGCCGGGCGACAGCCGCGGCAGGGCCTGCGGCACCGAGCCGACGACCTGGTCCGGGACACGGACGACGCAGATGTGGTGGTCCGGAATCAGGGTGATCCGGCGTCTGCCCTGCTCGGGCCCCGCGTCCAGGACGATGGTGCCGGTCTCCGCGACGGCCACCGCACAGCCCGTCACCACACTGTCCACGGCATCGAGTTCGTGTGGCGTACTCGCGGCACGGTCCTCGACGAGGGCAACGGGGGAGGCGGCCAGCCACACCGCATCCAGCCCCGTCGGCACCACCACCGTCCGCGCGCCGCGCTCCGCCAGCAGCCGGCCGATCAGCGTAGCCAGCCCCTCGGCGTCGCTGCGGTGCACGACCGCCCGGTAGTCCGCGAGGTTCTCGGCGAGCAGATCGACGCTCTGCGCGGTCGTCCGCGAGCCGTGCACTCGCCGGTAGCCGCGCTCCACCGGCGGACCGCCCGGCCCCTCGCCGCCCGGCACATCCGCCAGCGCCCGCCGCACCCGCCCCAACACCACGTCCCGGCTGCTCACTTGGCACCCCCTGGCCGCTCCGAGGACGGCGTACCGTCACCGCCCCCACCGCCACCGCCACGGGTGCGCTCCCACCAGTCGCGGAAGGACTCGGCCGGTACGGCCGGCAGATCGCGGGTGTCGGACCAGGCACGCCCCGGCCCCGACAGCCGCCTTGTGCGGGTCATCAGGCGCATCCCGGCACGGAGCGCGTGAGGATGCGCCAAGATCCAGCCCGCCGCCCGCATCGCGGCCCGCTCCGCGGCGTGTCCCTTGGCCGGCTTGAGGACCGTACGCTCCCCGCGCCGGGTCACCGGACCGCCCTCCACCACCCGCTCCCGCAGATGCACCAGCACCTCGGGGATGTCGATGGCGACCGGGCAGACCTCGTAGCAGGCCCCGCACAGCGACGAGGCATAGGGCAAGGAAGCCTCCAACGGCCCTGCCATACCGCGCAGTTGGGGAGTGAGGATGGCGCCGATCGGGCCGGGGTAGGGCGAGCCGTACGCATGCCCGCCGGCCCGCTCGTACACCGGGCAGACGTTCAGGCAGGCCGAGCAGCGGATGCAGCGCAGCGCCTGCCGTCCGACGGTGTCGGCGAGGGTGTCGGTGCGCCCGTTGTCGAGCAGGACCAGATGGAAGGTCCGAGGACCGTCGCCGTCCGTGGTGCCCGTCCAGGTGGAGGTGTACGGATTCATCCGCTCGGCGGTGGACGAGCGGGGCAGGAGCTGCAGAAAGATCTCCAGGTCCTGCCAGGTGGGGACGATCTTCTCGATGCCGACGACGGAGATCAGTGTCTCGGGCAGGGTCAGGCACATCCGGCCGTTGCCCTCCGACTCGACGACCACCAGGGTGCCGGTCTCCGCCACCATGAAGTTGGCGCCGGAGATCCCGACCTTCGCCGACAGGAACTTCTCCCGCAGATGCCGCCGCGCGGCCTCCGCCAGCTCGGCGGGGGAGTCGGACAGCCCTTCGGGTGCCGGACGTCCCCAACTCCCCATCTCCTCAAGGAAGATGTCGCGGATCTCGGAGCGGTTGCGATGGATCGCCGGGACCAGGATGTGCGACGGCAGATCCTTGCCGAGCTGCACGATCAGCTCCGCCAGATCCGTCTCGTACGCACGGATCCCGGCCTCGGCCAGCGCCTCGTTCAGCCCGATCTCCTGCGTCGCCATCGACTTGACCTTGACGACCTCGCGCTCGCCGGTCTCCTGCACCAGCCGGGTGACGATCCGGTTGGCCTCGTCCGCGTCGGCCGCCCAGTGGACCTGCCCGCCCGCCGCGATGACCGCCGTCTCCAACTGCTCCAGATAGTGGTCGAGATGGCGCAGCGTACGGTCCTTGACGGCGGCGCCCGCGGTCCGCAGCTGCGCCCAGTCGTCCAGCTCCGCGACGGCCTTGGCCCGCTTGTCGCGGATGGTGTGGGTGGCGTGCGTGAGATTGGCGCGCAGCTGTGTGTCGCGGGTGGCGGCCGCCGCGGCCCTGGGGAACGCGGGCATGCCCAGATAGGTGCCGCTCATCGCCCGCTCCCTTCCGTGCCGGCGGCCGAACGGGTCCCGGCCGGATGGCCCGTCGCACCATCCTCCACCGGGCTGTCCTCAGCCGGACTGTCCTCCGTACTGGCCAGGATTTCGGCGATATGGACCGGGCGGACCGGGGAGCCCTGCCGCGCGAGGGTGCCGCCGATGTGCAGCAGGCAGGAGTTGTCGACCGTGCAGACGGCCTCGGCGCCGGTCCCGGTGATGTGACGGACCTTGTCGGCGCCCATCGCCGCCGAGACCGCCGCGTTCTTCACCGCGAAGGTGCCGCCGAAGCCGCAGCACTCCTCGGCGCCCGGCAGCTCGCGCAGCTCCAGCCCCTTGACATGCGAGAGGAGTCGTCGCGGGCGGTCGCCCAGCCCGAGCATCCGCAGACCGTGACAGGTGGGGTGATAGGTGACGGTGTGCGGGTAGGAGGCGCCGACATCCTCCACCTTCAGGACATCCACTAGGAATTCGGTCAGCTCGTATGTTTTCGGCACTGCGAGCGCCGCCGCGTCGGCCAGCTCCCGGCCGCGTCCCTCGGCTGCCGCCTTCGCCCCGATCCGCGGGTAGTTGTCGCGCACCATGGCCGCACACGAACCGGACGGGGTGACGACGTACTCGTAGTCCTTGAAGGCCCGGTCGAAACGGCGTACCAGCGGCTCGGTGGCATGCCGGTAGCCGGTGTTGAACTGCGGCTGGCCGCAGCAGGACTGCTCGGCGGGGAATGCGACCTCCACCCCCAGGCGTTCCAGGAGGGTGATCACCGCCTGTCCCGTCCGCGGGTGGAGCGTGTCGTTGATGCAGGTGACGAACAGTGCTACGCGCACGTTGCCAGCTCCTTACGCACGTTGCCGTCTCCTTTCGGGCCGCCGCGTGCTCTGGCGGCCATCCGCCGCACCGGTGGATGATCACCTGTCGGATCATCCTGCCCCAGCAGCAGGCCCAGGAGAAGGACCGGGAGAAGGTCGGGAAGCGGAGGACCATGCCGAGCGCACAGGACATCACCAAGGACCGGGCGCCCACCGGCGGGCGCCCGCCGTCACAGCTGCGGCAACTGGCCGCCGCCTCCGTGGGCAATGCCGTCGAGTGGTACGACTGGTACGCGTACTCCTTCCTGGCGGCCTACTTCGCCGAGCAGGTCTTCCCCAAGAGCAGCGGCAACTCCCTGGTGCCGCTGCTGTCCTCCTTCGCGGTCTTCGCGGTCGGCTTCTTCATGCGGCCGGTCGGCGGGCTGCTGATGGGCGCGGTCGCCGACCGCCGCGGCCGGCGGCCGGCGCTGACCCTCACCATTCTGCTGATGGGCGGCGGCAGCCTGCTGGTCGCTCTCACCCCGACCTATGCGAGCGCCGGGGTGCTGGCGCCCGTCGTCCTGGTGATCGCCCGGCTGGTGCAGGGCCTGTCGGTGGGCGGCGAGTTCGCGGCCTCCACGACCTTCCTCGTCGAATCGGCCGGCCCCGGCAGGCGCGGGTTGTTCTCCAGTTTCCAGTACGTCTCGACCAGCATCGGCCAGCTGCTGGCCTCCGGGACGGCGGCGCTGCTCGCCGGGCAGCTCAGCGAGGGGCAGATGGGGCAGTGGGGCTGGCGGGTGGCGTTCCTGGTGGGCGCGCTGCTGAGCCTGCTCGGGCTGTGGATCCGGCGGGGCGCGCAGGAGACCCAAAGTGCCGAACAGGAGGCCGAGCGGCCCGGCCTCTTCGAGGCGCTGCGCCGCTACCCCCGGCAGTCCCTGCTGATCTGCGGCATTACCGTCGGCGGCACCATCGCCTACTACACCTGGACCACCTACCTGCCCACCTACGCGCAGGTCAACGCGGGCTTCGACAAGGGCGATTCGCTCACCATCGGCACCATCTCGCTGGCGTTCTTCGCGCTGCTGCAGCCGCTGGGCGGCCTGCTCTCGGACCGTATCGGCCGTAAGCCGCTGCTGCTCGGCTTCTCCCTGGGCTTCGCCGTCCTGGCGGTGCCGCTGCTGCACCTGGTCTCCGACGCATGGGTGTCGCTCCTGCTGGTGCAGTGCGCGGGCATGGTGCTGCTGACCGGTTATACGGCGATCGCCGCGGCCGTGAACGCCGAGGTGTTCCCCGCGCGCGTACGGGCGGCCGGGATCGGCTTCCCGTACTCCCTCACCGTGGCGCTCTTCGGTGGCACCGCCCCGTATGTCGGCACCTGGTTCAAGGAGTCCGGGAACGCCGGGCTGTTCCCCTGGTATGTGGCCGTGCTGTGCCTGGTGTCGTTCGTCGTCTATCTGGTGCTGCCGGAGACGGCACGGCAGGAGCTGGAGAAGTAGGCCACACGGAGAGCGCCGCCACACGCAGAGCGCCGGCATACGGAAGCGCCGCCCCTCCCGGGACAGGGAGGGGCGGCGCCGTGTCATGCGGTCCGTCAGACGAGCCAACCCACGAAGTGGACGACGCAGGCAAGCAGGTTGGTGACGATGTTCATCTGGTGTTTCTCCTTGAGAAAAAGCGTGGTGTGGGACCAACTCTCCGGCCCAGCAAGGGATGTCGGCCGGAGGCGCCGTAACGGTCTGCAGCCCGTCGCTTGCGCCTCGTAAGCATCATCCGAGGCATCGCGTCCGTGGAAGCTTTTTCTGTATCGATCACACTTTCGGACGAACACTCGCGCGTGCGTTCGTTTGTTCCCATGTTTCGGATCGGTGTCGTCCGCGTGAAACGCCGCCGGACTGCCCCCGTTGGTGCCCTTTTTCCCTTTTCGGGGGCGCATAGCGGGATCACGTCCCGTGACGGCCGCGATTTCGCGTGACCTTTCTCATTGCCGATCTTTATTGCCGAAATGGCGGGGGCTGTCATCGGCGCGGAATTGACGCGCAATCAGGAGTGCCGGTGCCGGGTGATGACGGACATTTACCCAGCGATTTCTGCACGGAACTCACCGGTAGTGCCACGCTGCGTGAAATGAACCGTATTCCTTCCCGATTCGATCGCCGGATGTGCACGACCTTCACAAGACGATCACGTGTTAGCGTCCGTCGCCGCGAACCAAACACGCGAAAGGAAACTCCGTGGGCCACATGCACCACTTCAGCGCCGGCTGGGTATCTCCCGTCCTCGCCTATGCGATGGCGTGCGTGGGATCCGCACTCGGGCTGCGCTGCACCGTCCGGGCGCTGGCCGCCGACGGCCGCTCGCGCCGCAACTGGCTGCTGACCGCCTCCGTCGCCATCGGTTCCGGCATCTGGACCATGCACTTCATCGCGATGCTCGGATTCGGCGTCACCGGTACCCCGATCCGTTACGACGTCCCGCTGACCGTGCTCAGCCTGCTGGTGGCCATGGCCGTCGTCGGCGCCGGCGTCTTCACCGTCGGGTACGGCCGCGCCCGGCTGCGCTCGCTGCTGCTGGGCGGCCTGGGCACCGGCGTCGGCGTCGCCGCCATGCACTACCTGGGCATGGCCGCGATGCGACTGCACGGGCACGTCGGCTACGACCTGGGCCTGGTCGTGCTCTCCGACGTCATCTCCGCCGCCGCGTCAACGGCCGCTCTTTGGGCCGCACTCAATGTGCGTGGCGCGGCCGGTGCGGCCATCGCGTCCCTGGTGATGGGCGTCGCCGTCACCAGCATGCACTACACCGGAATGGCCGCCGTACGCATCGATCTGGAGCCCTCCCGCGCACCGCTGGCCGGCGCCACTCCCATGGAATTCATCTTTCCCCTGACCGTGGTACTCGGCTCTTTTCTCTTCCTCACCGTGGCCTTTGTCGCATTGTCGCCGACCGCCCGGGAGCGTGCCGCAGCAGCCTCCGCGCAATCGTTCCACGATGCCGAACTCCCCATTTTTTCCTGACACCTTGAGGATTTCATGCACGCACCGCAGAACCCGGACCATTCCGGGCCCGAGGGGGGTACACCACCGCCCAAGTCCGGTAATTCAAGAGGGAATTACCGCGCCCATCGGGCCCCTCACCAGACGTCCCACCGGACCCCTCACCGCATGCCCCGCCGCCGGCTTCGCCTGACGCCCCGCCTCATGCCCCGGTCCGTACGCTCGAAGATCGTCGCTCTGTTGATGGTCCCCGTGGTCTCCCTGATCGCCCTGTGGGCGTTCGCCACGGTCACCTCCGCGCGGAGCGTCTCCGACCTCGACCGGCGCAAGGAGATCAACACCACCCTGCTGCTGCCGGTCGGTGACTTCGTCGCCGCCGTACAGGACGAGCGCAGCGCCGCCGCGCGCGCCGTCGCCGCCCCGAGCGCCGCACGGCAGCAGGCCCTGCGCGACCGGCAGCGGGCCACGGACGCCGCCGCGACCGCGCTCCGCAACGGTGTCAACGCGGGCAGCGCCGACGCGGAGGGCGTCGACCCCGATCTGCCCGGCCGGATCGACCGCCTGATCCGCGACGCCGACGAACTGTCCGCGCTGCGCGGCCGGCACGACACCGGCAGCACCGCTCCGGACCGTACGGCCGGCCGCTACACCGACGTCATCGGCCACGGCCACGCCGTCGTCGGCTCCCTGACCGGCCTGCAGAACACGGCCGGCTCCTCGGAGCTGCGCGTCGTCCTGGAACTCGCCCGCGCCCGCGAGGCCGTCGCCCGCGAGGACGCGGTACTCGGCGCCGCCCAGGCGTCCGGACGGATGTCGCCCGCGCAGCTCGACGCCTTCACCGGCGCCGTGTACACCCAGCGCACACTGTTCGCGCACGCGGTCGACGACCTGCGCCCCGCCGACGCCGCGGCCTACCACCGCATCCTGAACGGACCGGCCTACCGCGACCTCCGGTCCGCCGAGGACGCCGTACGGCACGCCGGCGCGGGCACCCCCGCCGCCAAGGCCGTCGCCGACACCCGCTGGAGCGAGACCAACGGCACGGTCCTGCGCGAACTGCGCGCGGCGCAGCGGTCGGCGGCCACCGGGCCCGCCCGCACCGCCGAACCGCTGTCCCTCGACACCCTCGGCGGCTCCGGCATCGCGGTGGTCCTGGGACTGGCCGGTGTGCTCCTCTCCCTCCTCATCTCCGTCAAGATCGGCCGCCGGCTCGTTGTCGAGCTGGAGGAACTGCGCAACGACGCGCTGCGGGTCGCGGGCCGCGACCTGCCCGAGTCGCTGCGACTCCTGTACGCGGGCAAGCCCGTCGACATCGACGCCGTCGCCCCGCGCGACGGCGACCGCGCCACCGGCCGGGACGAAGTCGGTCAGGTCGGCGAGGCCCTGGTGGCGGTGCACCGCACCGCGCTCAAGGCGGCGGCCGACCGCGCCGAGGCGCTCAGCGGCATCTCCGGCGTGTACGTCAGCCTTGCCCGGCGCAGCCAGCTGCTGCTGCACCGCCAGCTCGCCCTGCTGGACACCATGGAACGCCGCACCGAGGACCCGGTGGAACTGGAGGACCTCTTCCGGCTCGACCACCTCACCACCCGCATGCGGCGGCACGCCGAGAGCCTGATCATCCTCTCCGGCGCCGCGCCCGGCCGCGGCTGGCGCCGTCCCGTACCGCTGCTGGACGTGGTGCGGGCCGCGGTCGCCGAGGCCGAGGACTTCGCGCGGGTCGAGGTGTCCGCCGTCGCCGACGCGCGGCTGACCGGCGGAGCCGTCGCCGACCTCACCCATCTGCTGGCCGAACTGGTCGAGAACGCGGTGATGTTCTCGCCGCCGCACAC
This sequence comes from Streptomyces sp. NPDC048483, assembly GCF_040651455.1. NCBI lineage: Bacteria > Bacillati > Actinomycetota > Actinomycetes > Kitasatosporales > Streptomycetaceae > Streptomyces > Streptomyces sp. NPDC048483. Next base: position 72,253 of record NZ_JBEZJZ010000019.1, on the reverse strand, counting down.
CAAGGTGCAGGTACGCGCCGAGCGGGTGGGCACGGGCATCGCCCTGGAGATCCAGGACCGTGGGCTCGGCATGGGCAAGGAGGCGCTGGCCGAGGCCAACCGCCGGATCGCGGACGCCGACGAGATCGACCTCCTGGACACCGAACAGCTCGGCCTCTTCGTGGTCAACCGCCTTGCCCACCGCCAGAAGGTTCAGGTGGCGCTGCAGCCGTCGGTGTACGGCGGCGTCACGGCCGTCGTGCTGCTGCCCGACGCGCTGCTGGCCGAGGCCTCTGCGGCCGACGGCGACGGGGACGCGGCGGAGCCGATGACCTCGCTCTACCACCGGCGGATGCCCGCCGCGGCGCGGGCACTCGGCGCCCCGACCCGTGAGCGGCACGCGCTGCCGCCGGCACCGCAACGGCCCGTACGAACGGATCCCGGGCCCGGCCCGGAAGCACCCCCGGCCGCACCGGCGGAGCCCGCCCCGGCAGACCCCGACGGCCCCCTGCCCCGCCGCGTCCGCCGGGCCAACCTCGCCCCCGGCCTGCGCAAGGACCCGCCGCAGCGCCCCGACTGGGTCCCGCATCCCGAAGGCACCCCCGTACCCCGCCGCTCCCCCGAGCAGGCCCGCGCCACCATGGCCTCCCTCCGCGCCGGCTGGAACCGCGGCCGCGACGCCGCGGCCGAGCAGCAGCCCGGCGATCCGGACCAGCAGCCGCCCCGTGGCGAAGAAACCCAAGGAGACGAGTCCCGATGACCGCCGACCAGCACCACGCTCACCTCTCCGGTGAACTCAACTGGCTTCTCGACGACTTGGTGTCACGCGTACTGGAGATCCGCTGCGCCGTGGTCCTCTCCGGCGACGGCCTGGCCGTCGGTACGTCCACCGGGCTGACCCGCGACGACAGCGAACGCTTCGCCGCCATCGCCTCCGGCTTCCACAGCCTGGCCAAGGGCGCCGGCCGGCACTTCGCGGCCGGCCAGGTCGTCCAGACCATGGTCGAGCTGGAGGGCGGCTTCCTCTTCGTCGTGGCCGCCGGCGACGGGTCCTGCCTGGGGGTGTTCGGCGACGCCGAGGCCGATATCGGCCTGGTCGCCTATGAGATGGCCCGGCTGGTCAGGCGGGTCGGCGAACACCTCGGCACGCCCGAGCGGGCCGGAGTGGAGTGACCGGGCCGCCCATGACCGACTCCACCCCGCACTGGTACGACGACGAAGCGGGGCCGATGGTCCGGCTCTACGCGATGACCGCGGGCCGGGCCCGGCCCAGCAGCGAGGCCTTCGAGCTGATGGCCCTCGTGGAGGCCGCGTCCCACCCCGCCGACGACACCCCCGTGCTCTCGCCCGAGCAGCACACCATCCTCGCGCTGTGCGGCGAACGGCCCCGCCCGGTGGCCGACATCGCCTCCGACTCCGGGCTCCCGCTCGGCGTGGTCCGGGTCCTGCTGAGCGATCTGCTGGCAGCGGGGCGGATCCACGTCAACCGCCCCGTGCCGCCCGCCCAGTTGCCCGATGCGCACATTCTCAAGGAAGTGATCGATGGACTCCGCGCGCTCTGATGCGCCGAGCCCCGGCCCCTCGGCCGCCGGCTCCTTCATGGCCCTCAAGATCCTGGTGGCCGGAGGGTTCGGCGTCGGCAAGACGACGCTGGTCGGCTCGGTCAGCGAGATCCGGCCGCTCAGTACGGAGGAGCGCCTGACCGAGGCGGGACGCCCGGTCGACAGCCTCGACGGGGTCCAGGACAAGACCACCACGACCGTGGCGATGGACTTCGGCCGGATCACCATTCACGACGACCTCGCGCTGTATCTGTTCGGCACACCGGGCCAGGACCGCTTCTGGTTCCTGTGGGACGAACTGGCGCAGGGCGCCCTCGGCGCCGTGGTGCTCGCCGACACCCGCCGCCTGGCCGACAGCTTCTCGGCCATCGACTACTTCGAGCACCGCAACATCCCCTTCGTCGTCGCCGTCAACTGCTTCGACGGCGCCCGCCCGCACCGCTCCGACGAGGTGGCACAGGCCCTGGACCTCGACCCGGGCACGCCCGTGCTGCTGTGCGACGCCCGCGACCGCGCGTCCTGCAAGGAGGTGCTGATCGGTCTCGTCGAGCACGCGGCGTCGTCGTACGAGGCGCGGCTCCGGGGCGGGGCGCGGGCCGGCTCCTGATCAGCGGGCGGCGGCCGCCGGCTCCCGCTCCAGCAGCCGCCGGATCTCCCGTACGGCGGCCCGGCCCGCCCGGTTGGCGCCGATGGTGCTGGCCGACGGCCCGTAACCCACCAGGTGCACCCGCGCGTCGCGCAGCGTGCGGGTGCCCGCCATCCGGATGCCGCCGCCCGGCTCGCGCAGCTTCAGCGGGGCGAGATGGTCGATGGCGGCGCGGAAGCCGGTCCCGTAGAGAATGACGTCGGCATCGACCGTCTGCCCGTCCGCCCACACCACCCCGGTGGGCGTGATCCGCTCGAACAGCGGCAGCCGCTCCAGCACACCGCTCTCGCGGGCGCGCCGGATGGCCTCCGTCATCGGCAGCCCGGTCACGCTCACCACGCTGCGCGGCGGCAGCCCCTGGCGGACCCGTTCCTCGACGAGGGCGACGGCGGCCCGGCCCTCCTCCTCGCCGAACGGACCCTCGCGGAAGACGGGCGGCCGGCGCGTCACCCAGGTGGTGGCCGCCGCCACCGGCGCTATCTCCATCAACTGCTGCACGGCCGAGGTCCCGCCCCCGACCACCACGACCCGCGCATCGCGGAACGCCTCCGGCCCGCCGTACTGCGCACTGTGCAGCTGCCGCCCGCCGAACGTCTCCTGCCCGGGAAACCGCGGCCAGAACGGCCGGTCCCAGGTCCCGGTCGCATTGATCAGCGCCCGCGGCGCATACGCCCCCTCCGACGTCTCGACCAGCAGCCGCCCGTCATCGCCCGCGCCGCCGCGCACCGCCAGTACGCTCACCGGCCGGTGCACCCGCAGCCCGAAGGTCTGCTCGTAGCCGGCGAAGTACGCGCCGATCACCTCGGACGACGGCCGGTCCGGATCGGCACCGGTCAGCTCCATCCCCGGCAGCGCATGCATCCCGTGCACCTTGTCGTACGTCAGCGTCGGCCATCGGAACTGCCAGGCGCCGCCGGGACGCGGCGAGTGGTCGAGGACGACGAAGTCCTGGTCCGGTACGTAGCCGGCCCGCCGCAGATGAAAGGCGGCGGCCAGGCCCGCCTGCCCGGCACCGATCACCAGGACCTCGACGTTGACCGCGTCCGCTCGCCCGCCGCTGTGGTTCATGCTTCTGCCAACCCGGCGAGGGGGCCGAGTCTTCCCGTCCGGCCGGAGTCTCCTGTCCGGCCGGTGTGCTCCCGTTCTCCCGTTCTCCCGTTCTCCCGTTCTCCCGTCAGGCCGGAATTCCGGCAGCGGCACCGGTGACGAGATCCCCGCCCCACCGCTCCCGCGCCGTCTCGAGGTCCAGCGGCTTGCGCTCGATCTCGGTGTCGTAGGACCACGCGCCGTCCGGCAGCCGCCAGATCAGTTCGAGCTCGATACCGTCCGGGTCCACGGCGTAGACCGACAGATGCGCGCCCTGGTCCAGGCACTGCCTGACGCTGCCCGCCGACTCCAACTTCCCCTTGATGGCGGCAAGTTCATCGACCGTCCCGACCTCGAAGGAGGCATGGACAAGTCCCGGGGGAGTGCCGTCGGCAGGCCGGGCAGCGGCCGATGCGGTCGCCAGCAGGCCCAGGTCGTGATGGTTGGTGGACTCCGCGGACGACCGGAGAAAGACCATGAACGCTGACGGGCCGGGGCCGGTTCGGGGGATGCGGTCCACGACCTTCAGCCCCAGGACGTCCACGTAGAAGCGGGTCGAGGCCTCGATATCGGTGACGGACAGGACCAGGTGGTTCACGCGACGAATCGTCATCGATTTCTCCTCTGGATAGGGTGAGGCGATGCCGAAGCACCTCATGTTGAGGTACCTCGGCATCTCAATAGAGAGGTACCAGTTAATGAGGTACCTCTGCAATATCGCGTGAGACTGAGAGAGATGCGTGTGACAGATTCGGCCACGCCCCCGCCGTCGTCCGAGGTCGCCGAGCGGTTCTTCACCGTCACCAAACTGCTCCGCAAGCGCGCGAACGAGGGCCTGCGCGCACAGGGCCTGACCATGGCCCGCGGCAAAATGCTGGCGGCGCTCCATCACGCCGGACCCGTCCGTATCAGCGCCATCGCCGCCAAGCTGGGCATCGCGGCCCGGAGCGCGACCGAGGCGGTGGACGCCCTGGAGCGCGACGGTCTGGTCAGCCGCGGGCCCGACCCGAGCGACCGCCGGGCGGTGCTGGTCACCCTCACCGACCACGGCACCGCGGTCATCCGCGAGGCCGAAGGCCCCCGCCGCGCCGTGGTGGATGGCCTGTTCTCGGCCCTGGACGCCGAGGACCGGGCCGAACTGCTCCGGCTCCTCGACATCCTGGGGCGCGCGGCGGAGGCGCCCGAGACGTCCTAGCCGACGTCCCGCCGTGCCCTGCGGGCGCGCAGACCTGGGCTCACCCGGTGGGTTCCGACTCTTCCAGGCGCTCGCGGACCGCGTCGGCACCGACCGGCGCGTCCTCCACGGGCCATCGCGCGACCAGCCGTACGAGCAGGTCACGGTGGTCGTCCAGGCGATGTTCCTCGGTGAGGGCGAGGGCGGCGCTCACCTGCATGTCGAGTGCGTCGCAGCCGGTGGCGCGGACCAGCTCCGCGGTCGCCGCGTCGCCGGGGGCCCAGTGCAGTGCGGACAGCGAGAGGGTGCGGTCCACCATGGAACGGTGTCCGTCGCGGGCGACCGCGCCGAGCGCCTCCACCAGACGCGGATCCGCCGCCTCCGCGTCCTCGAGCACCGAAGCTGCCGTATGAAGGGCCCTGGCCCCCACCGTTGCGTTCGCGGGGCGCTCCACCACGGCGGCGAGCGCGGCCGCGTCCTCCGGCCCCGGCCGTTCCGCGACCTCGAGCGTGTGCAATGCGCCCAGGTGGCCGGCGTCGGCGCCGCATTCCGGGCTGAGTTCGGCCCGACGACGGCGGCTGCCGCAGGACCTCCCGGGCGCGGGCGAGGACCTCCGCCTCCTCCACCGCACGGGCTTCCTCGTCGTCCAGCCACGTGATGCCCTGTTCGCTGTGCCAGTGGTCCAGCGCGACCCCCACGGCCACCGGATGCCCACTGCGCAGCAGCGTCCGCAGGGCACGGTGGGCGGTCTCCACGGAGACGGCGACAGCGCGTCCGCCCGGTCGCGGACATCGAGGCTCTCGTCGAACGCCAGGGCCCCGAGCACCGCGACCAGGCGAGGGCTCGGCCCCGCACCGTCCTCCAGCGCCCGGCCGGCCGCGGTGCAGCCGGTCGCGGACGTCGACGGCACCCTCCAGGGCATCCGCGATCAGATCCACGTCCGACCCCTCGGCGAGGTTCATCATCGCGTTCAGCGCACTGGCGTGATGCGCGCCCACGAACCTGCTGTCACCCACCGGGGTCGGCGGCTGACGCAGCAACTCCCGTGCTGCGGCCAGCACTTCGTCCTCGAAGCCCTCAACCGCGCTCTGCCCGCCGAAGCGGGTCAGCGCACCGGAATACTGGAAGTGGTCGAGCGCAATACCCGTGGCGGCGGGGTGCCCGCTGCGCAACAGGGTGCGGAACGCGCCCAGATACGCTTCCGCACCGGTCGGGTCTGCCAACTCGGCGTGTGCCCTGGGCGAGTTCCGGGTCACGTAGCTCGCAGCCACGCCAGTGAAAGCTAGAAAAATCGGCGACCATCAGGCGCCCGACTGCCGGTGAATGGTGTGAACTCCTGTCGTCCCGTCAGCCGATGGACTCAAGCCGGCACTCCGTCCGTACCGGAGTCCGTACACCCTTACAGGAGTTCACCCCACCACCACAGAGTTTTCCCGCAATCGCGCGGCCGACGTCAGCGTCCCCCCGCCACCAGCAGCGGCGCCCCGCCCGGCGCCGACGCGGGCCGACCGTTCGCCGCCGGTACACCCGCCAGCGGTGACGGCCCCGCATCCAGCAGCCCGCGCGCGGCAAGCTCCGGCCGTACGCCCTCCCCGAACCAGTACGCCTCCTCCAGATGCGGATAGCCGGACAGCACGAAGTGCTCGACGCCCAGGGCGTGGTACTCCTCGATCCGGTTGGCGACCTCGGCATGGCTGCCGACCAGCGCGGTACCCGCGCCACCCCGCACCAGCCCCACCCCCGCCCACAGATTGGGCGAGATCTCCAGCTTGTCCCGGGAGCCGCCGTGCAGCGCCAGCATCCGCTGCTGTCCCACCGACTCGCTCTTGCCCAAAGCCTGTTGGGCGGCGGCGACCGTGTCCGCATCGAGATCGTCGAGCAGCCGCCCGGCGGTCGCCCACGCCTCCTTCGACGAGTCCCGCGAAATCGTGTGCAGCCGGATCCCGAACCGGACCGTACGGCCCTCCTTCTCCGCCAGCCCCCGAATCCAGTCGACCTTCTGCTTGACCTGCTCCGGCGGCTCGCCCCAGGTCAGATACACATCCGCGTTCCGGGCCGCGACCGGCCCCGCGGCCGCCGACGAGCCGCCGAAGAAGATCTGCGGCAGCGGGTCCGGCGGCAGCGCCGTCAGCCCACCCTCGACCTGGTAGTGCTCACCCTGGAAGTCGAACGGCTGCCCGCCCCAGACACCCCGTACGACCTGCAGAAACTCATCGGTACGGGCATAGCGCCGGTCATGGTCGAGATGATCCCCGAACCGCTTCTGCTCGGTCGAGTCACCACCGGTGACCACATTGAGCAGCAGCCGCCCGCGCGAGATCCGCTGATACGTCGCCGCCATCTGTGCCGCCAGCACAGGCGAGATCACCCCGGGCCGGAACGCCACCAGAAACTTCAGCCGCTCCGTCACCTGGGTGAGCGCCACGGTCGTCAGCCAGGCGTCCTCGCACCACGTCCCCGTGGGCGTGAGGACGGCCTCGAACCCCAACTGCTCAGCAGCCTTGGCGATTTGGGCCAGATACTCGATGTCCGGGGCCCGTACCCCGCTCACCGGGGTGATGCGGTCGCGCCGGATACCGCCGTCGGTGTAGGCGTGCCGGTCGACGAGGGTCCGCCCGTCGCCGCCGGTCGGCAGAAACCAGTGCAGGTGTACGGACATCTCAGGAGGCCTTTCCGTAGGTGCGCGGCGCCGTGCCCGAAGGTGGCAGGTCACCGTTGAAGCGGGGGTCGACGAACGTGCCGGACTTCTTCTTGTCGTCCAGCGCGGCAGGTGCGGCGACCTGGAAGCTCAGGCCGATGACGACACCCTGACCGGTCGTCAGCACCCGGGCGTCGGCCTGGTCGAGGGCCTGCGCCGTGAACGGATCCCAGATCTCCCAGGCATCCACCTTGCCCCGGCTGAACGCGGCCAGCGCATCGGCCGGCTGGAGGTGGGTGAGCTTCACGTCCTTCGGCGGCAGTCCCGCCTTCTTGAGCGAGGCGACCAGCTGGTAGTTCGCAGAGCTGCCCTGCGCCACCGCGATCGACCTGCCCTTCAGATCGGCCGGCTTCCTGAGCGGGGGGCCCTTCTTCACCAGGATCGCCTCACCGTCGGACCTGCTGTGGTCCGCGGCGATCACCTTGATCTTGGAGTTCGCCGCTGCGGCGAAAACGGGCGGCGTGTTGCCGACCGCGCCGACATCGACGGCCCCGGCGTTGACCGCCTCCAGCAGCGGCGACCCCGAGGTGAAGGTCGACCACTTGATCTTGTACGGGAGGTCGTCCAGCTCGCCGGCGGTACGCAGCAGCGCCTCCGCACCACCCTTCTGGTCACCGACGTTGAGCGTCAGCGAGCCCTTGCCGTCGGTGCGCCTGCCGGTCCCGCCCGAAGCGCCGCCGGCCTGCGCGGAACCACCGCATCCGGCCGTCACCAGGGCGAGCGGGAGCAGGAGGTCGGGGGCGAGGTGCCGTGGTCTCATGGGGTGATGTCCGTTCTGTGCTCAGGGGGACGGGCGCGGTGTCCGTACGGGGTGGGGGTGCGGTACCCGTACGGGGTGGGGGCGCGCTGTCCGTACGGGACGGGGCCTCGGCACCCGGGGCCGCCGTAACCGGGGCCTCGGCGCCGTCACGGGCCCCGGCCTCCTCGCCACCGCCCTCCACGGCCACCGCCGCCCCCTCGACACCCAACCGGTCGAGAAGCCGGGAGCGCAGCGCGGCGAACCCCGGATCGGAGATATCGCGCGGCCGGGGCGGCGCCACCTCGGTCTCGTACGCGATCCGGCCGTCCTCCATGACTAGCGCGCGGTCGGCGAGCAGCAGATCGGGCTCCCGTACCAGGGCGCGGGACAGCGACGCCCGCTGTGCCTCCCCTCCGGAGAGCGTCCTTGGCCAGGCATCCGCCCGATGGCCGAGCCCGACCTCCTCCAACGCCCTTACGGCAGCGTCGCGTTCGGGCCGGCCCGGCAGCCCCAGCAGCACATTCCGCCAGACCCGCTTCCACGGCATCAGCCGCGGCGCCTGGAACGCCACCGCCTTCCGGCGCGGCACCAGCACCTCACCCTCGATCTCCCGGTCGAGCCCGGCAGCACCCGCAGCAGCGTCGACTTCCCGCAGCCGCTGCGCCCGAGCAGCGCCACGAACTCCCCTGCCCGGGTGGTCAGTTGAAGGTCGTCGAGCACGGCCCGGCCGTCGAAGGCCCGCACCAGCCCGCCGACCTCCACGGCGGCGCCGGGGCGGGCCTCGCCGATCCCCAGCCAGATGATGAACAGCGGAATCACGCCCACCCAGGGGATGGAACGCAGCATCTGCACGGTCGCGTCGACCAGATCCTCACCCAGCCGCGAAAGCCCCGACGCAAGCGCCGGCGCAATCCCCGCCACGCCACCCAACAGCAGTCCCACGGCGACCCGTTGGACGGATACCAGCATCGCCGAAGGCGGCGTCCCGTCCGCGACCAGATCACCGGCGGTGGCCGCTATGGTGCCGGGCGAGGCCAGAATGTCCGCCTGCAGCACACCGCTCGCACTGAGCACCTGCCACACCACCAGTAGCCCCAGGGGGCCCGCCGCGCGGCGCAGCCGGCGCGGCGCCGACCGCCGACGCCCGGAAACGGGAAGGACGCGCACCAGCTCGGGCGAGGCGCCCGCGCCGGGCGCGGCAGCGTCGGGCGTGAACGTGTGTGCGGTGTGTACGGTATTCGCTGATGTATCGGGCGGGGCTTGACCGGGCACGGCCTGGTCGAGCGTCATGAAAACTCCACGGCGGGGGAGCGGGACGCGTGGCGCAGGAGGCAGGGTGTCTGCCGGCGCACAGGCGACACGCAACGAACGGAAGCCGGCAACAGCCGGCGAAGAGAGCGACCGGGGGACAGCCCCCAGGCATCAGAACAACTGACGCACCATCAGCGAGAGCCTTTCGGCGTCAGGGTCAGGGTCAGCTTCAGCGCCCGCGGCGACACGCGGCAGACGCCACCCGCAGCAGGTCGATATGACCGCGCGTGGTGAGCAGGGCTGACGTAGACATGTCGCCGAACGTAGCGGTGCGCTCCGAGAGGGGTCAAACCTCGTCTCGGCTGGTGGACCTTTGTTGCACCGGCATGACGACGGGCGGGCGCAGCGCCATGGGCCCGGCGGGGCACTCGTACGAAGATGGAGCCATGAGCACCGCATTCACCACCCGCACCCTCCATCTCACGACCGGCTCGACGGAGACCGTCGCCGACCTCACCGCCGACTGTGCCGCCTTCCTCCGCGACGTGGCCGACGGCCGTGACGGCCTGCTGAACGTCTTCGTCCCGCACGCCACGGCAGGTATCGCCATCCTGGAAACCGGCGCCGGCAGCGACGACGACCTCCTGGCCGCCCTCCGCGACCTCCTCCCGCCCGACAACCGCTGGCACCACCGCCACGGCACCCCCGGCCACGGCCGCGACCACGTACTCCCCGCACTGGTCCCGCCCCACGCGACCCTTCCGGTGGTCGGGGGGCGGATGGAGCTGGGAACGTGGCAGTCGGTGTGCCTGGTCGATACGAATGTCGATAACCCGAACCGCCAGGTGCGGTTGAGTTTCCTGGGCTGAAAAGGATTGTCCCGGAGCGGCCGAAGTCAGCAGAACGGTCAATGCTCGAGGTAACGCAAGCTGCCCGAGATGGCGTCGCCATCGGTCCGGCGGAGAGTGCGAGGGGGAGGCGGCATTTCAGCGGTTGCAGCTACCGCTTCGTGCCAGCGCCCAAATTCTTCGTCCAGGCGCCGCCGCGCGCGCCCGCGGGCGGCGGTCGCGCCGGCTATCCAAGCTGCCCGCGGCCAGGGAGCACCACTGCGGCAGGAATCCGCTCACTCGCACTCGTTGCCGACAGGGCGTCAATTTCCTCCGTCAAGATCTGCACCACAGTTTGTCCGTCCTCTTCCGGGAAGTCATTTGTGATGTGGCTGACGACTCTTCGGGAGAGCGGAATTCTGGAGTTCCCGAGCAAATTCACTCTCCATCCCGTTTCGGCGCATCAAGGAATGTCCCGCAAATGAGGTTCGAGTCGATGCGGGTCCGGTGGGTTCCGATCCGGCGGCTATGGCGTTGTTGAGCGGGTCCTGGCCTGTTGGCTTAGGCCGGGCCCAGGGAAAGGGGCATGCCGGGGAACTGAGGCGGCGCCGGACCCGCGCCCGGCGGGACTGTCGTCGGATCACTCGTGCGCTCGGCCCGTCAGCGGCATCGCGCAGTAGTTGCCGGACTCCGCGAACAGGGCGGTATCCGAAGGTGTTCGCGGCGGCGGCCGAGTCGTACACCCGGTCCAGGCGATCGGGCACTGGCCACCCCCGGTCGCGGAATGCCTCGAAGACGTCCGGAGCCCGACCGGCGAGGACCGCGCCTGCATCGCGGTGAAGGGCAAGGCAGTCGTCTCGGTGAAACGGGTGCGGCCCGGAGATGTTGAACGTGCCGGCCGCGGCGGCGTGCGTCACGGCCAGGACCCCCGCCGTCGCGACGTCGGCCACGTCGACCGCCCGGTGCAGCAGATGGCGGGCCAGCACGGGCAGTGGCTCCGGCAAGCATCGCGCTGTGCGCAGCGTGACCGAGGAAACGCTGCAGGCGGCGACCAGATCCTCGGCGGCCAGTTTGGTCTCGTCATAGATGTCCCGGGGAAGCGGCGTGAGCTGCTCGTCCACCCAGACCGCGCGGTCGGTGGGCACCAGGGCGTGTCTGTAGACGCTCGTACTGCTGATGTAGAGAACACGCCGGACGTCGAGGCGGGCGGCGTTGTCGAGGAGTTCCGCCGTCATGCCGACGTTCACGGCGCGGAACTCTTCATCGGCCAGGCGCCCGACGTGCGGGGCGTGCAGCGCAGCGGCATGGACCAGGACATCAGCCGACTGTAATGCGGCCCGCCGCACGTGCCGATCTCGCAGGTCCGCGATGACGCTCGTCCGACAGCCGGGCGCCCGGTCCACGCCGCGGACCACCCAGCCGGCCGCGTCGAAAGCCGCCGCCGGGGCCGATCCGACCAGGCCCGAACTTCCCGTCACCACAACCACCCCAGCAGGGGCTCTTTTCCTCCGTTCCGCGCGCGTCCTGATTTGTCATCCCCGCGCGGAACCGACCGGAGGAAGCGGTGAAACGATCTTGTCGTGGCTGGAACGATCACGGCGTCGGAGTCGTCCTGGACAGCCCCGTTCACCGGGCTGAGCCCGCACTGCTTGGGCAAGTTGGCGACCGCGCTGCGCCGCGAAGGCGCAGACGAAGTGCGGCGGGGTCGGCCGTGGGGGCCGCCACTGGCGGACCGGATACCGCTGTTTGCAGCGTACTGGCGCACGAACTTGCCGTGCTGATGGTGGACGGAACCCTGGTACGCCCGCACGCGATCACATGGTGGCCGAGCAGTCGAAGAACTCCCGCTACTCCACGAATCACCAGGTCATCATCGACGCCGACACCGGGCTCGTCGTGGCGGTCGGCCGGCCCCGTGCCCGGCAATCGAAATGACTGCAAGGCATGGGCGTTGTCCGGCGCGAAAGACGCCGTCGGGACCGCCACGGTGATCGCCGACGGCGGCTACCGGGGAACAGGTCTGGTCATCCCGCACCGTCGCGAGCGGGACCAGTGCGAGCTACCGGCCTGGAAGGAAGAGCACCACACCTCTCATCGCCAGGTCCGAGCCCGCGTCGAGCACGCCTTCGCCCGGACGAAGACCTGGCTAGGCCCCTTCCCGTTCAAGGGATTTCAGCAGGCCCTCCAAGAGGCCGGGAAACCGTGCGTCGAGGTCGGCGCGGCGCAGCTGCACATAGCGGTTGCGTCCCACGACCCGCGTGCTGGTGATTCCGGCCTCGCGCATGATCCGCATGTGGTGCGACACCGTCGACTTGTGAAGGTGCCCGAGCCCCAGCCGGTCCGACGAGCAGTCGTACTGCTCCCCGCTCGCGTAGATCCACAGCAGATGCAGCCGCGTCGGATCCCCGAGCGCGTGCAGCACCTTCACCAGCTGGATGTCCCCGGGCGCCGGCTGCTCCAGCAGCGTGCCCTCACCGTCACCCGCACCGACGTCGTTCACCACCGCGGCACAGCCTCCTTCCGCACTCATCCGGCCTCGCCCGGCCCTACCCGGTCAACTCTATTTCCCAAATCTGTTTGACATCAATCCAACAGTCTCTATTGTTTGACACACGTCAAACTTACTCGCTCACCTGCCCTGTCACCTGTACCGGGAAGGACGCCCGTGCGTCTCCGTCTGCTTCTGCTCGCCCTCGGCACCTTCGCCGTCGGCACCGATTCCATGGTGACGGCCGGCATCCTCGGCCTCGTCGCCCATGACCTGGACGTCTCCGTTCCGGCGGCCGGCCAGATGGTCACCGTCTTCGCGCTGTCCTACGCCGTGCTCGCCCCGGTCCTCGCGACCGCCACCGCCCGGTGGCCGCGCCGCCGGGTACTGCTGACCGCGCTCACCGTCTTCACCTTCGCCAACGCGCTGAGTGCCGTAGCGCCCAACTACCCGGCCCTGCTGGCCACTCGGGTCCTCGCCGCGGCCGGCGCCGCGCTCTACACCCCGACCGCGAACGCCGTCGCCACCACCCTCGTGCCGCCGGAGCGCCGCGGCCGCGCGCTGGCCACCGTCCTCGGCGGCATGACCGTGGCCACCGCGCTCGGCGTCCCGCTGGGCACCTACCTCGGCCGCACGGACTGGCGGCTGACCATGTGGCTGGTGGTCGCCCTGGGTGCCGCAGCGTTCCTCGGCCTCACCCTCCTGCTGCGCGACCTCCCGGCACCGGCCGCTGCCCCCGATCTGCACACCCGCCTGGCCCCGTTGCGCAACCGCCGCGTCCTGGGGGCCGCGATCACCACCCTGGTGTTCTTCCTGGCCATCAACGTGGTCTACATCTACCTCGGTGCGGTGGTACGCCCCGCCACCGGAGGTGACACGGGCCGGCTCAGCCTGATCATGCTGGTCTCCGGCATCGCCTCGGTCGTCGGCAACTGGCTGGGCGGCCGGGCCGTCGACCGGCTGGGCGTACGCACCGTCCTGCTCACGGGCGGCAGCGCGGCCGCGGCAGCCTTCCTCGTCCTGCCCTGGATCTCCGCGACGATGACCGGCGCACTGCTCTACGCCGCCGTTTCCCCCCTCGCCGGCTGGGCCGTCGCGGTCGCCCTGCCGCACCGCCTGGCCTCCATCGATCCACCCAGCGCGCCGCTGCTGATCTCCCTCAACAGCAGCGCCCTGTACCTGGGCATGGCCGCCGCGGGCGGCGCCGGCAGCCTCGCCCTCACCGTTCTCGGCGACCGCTGGCTCCCGCTCGCCTCGGCGGCACTGACCCTGGTCGCGCTGACACTGTCGGCCGTCACGACGCGACGGCGGGCCGGCGACAGGGCCGGCGACAGGGCCGACGGTCCAGGGGGAGCGACGCTGAAGGCCACCTCCTCCGGGAGCGCCACGGCCGCGGCGAGCACGGCCACCGTGGCTGCATCGACGACTCACGACAGCAGTTGTTGACGGCTGCGGGAGGCACCGGCTGCGCCGGGATGTCGTTGTCGATGAGTTCGGGAGGCGGTCGCGCCGACCGCGGTTCTGCCGGCGACGGCGCGGTCGTGACCACGCTCCTGCCCCTGTAACCAGCGCTTTTGCCGGTGCCTACGACCGGCGGCAGTCGGCCGGGCGCCGGCCAGTGTCTCCTGCCTGTCCCGTGCTGCTGTCCGCTGCCTGCCGGGGCCGGCAGCTGTGGCGCCTCCGGAACTCGGAACTCATCGGGAAACGCTGCTCTTCGACGTGGACAGAGCCACACGATTTTGATCAAGACTTCACGCCATCCCTATGGGCGGTTCGGGTGGGGATCTCGCACCTGTGCGGCGAGATTTCCCGCAACCAGGCGGCGAAGCGCTGGCCGTACGCCTCGCGTGCCGCGTCCGTGATGGCGCCGTGGTCCTCCGGCAGGCCAAGGCCGAAGGTCCGCTCCAGCCGGGCGACGTACTCGGCGTGCCCCTTGGAAAGCTCCTCCCGGTCGCCCTCGTCACCGCAGAGGACAACAGGGAGGGTTGGCGAGGTCCGTACGGTCGCCGCACCGCCACAGCACGTAGAAGGACCCGGATCCGGTGGCCTGAGCAAAGGGGATGAGCCTGTCCGGACGAGCCTGCTCGCGCGGGCTGAACGGGCCTGCAGATCAAGCCGGGCCGCCATGAGTTCAGGGTCCGGCCCCCCCCGGTACTGCCAGAGCTCGAAGCCCTCCGAGAAGGGACGAGCCATCAGCAGCCCCACCCATGGCGCTGCTGACATCCGCACGGCGGGCGGGCCGGGCCGGCGGGGCCTCATGGGTGGCGGCCCCACGCGGAGATCATCGGGGAGGTGGCGAGGTCGAGGCGGCCCGAAGTGACGTTCGCGAGATGCCGATCGATCTCCTCGCCGGTCGCGAGGCCTGCCGCGACCAGTCTGGCGTGCACCTGTCTGATCGTCGCCGCCTCCAAGACGTCGCAGGCCGCAGACGTGGGCCTGCTCGGGCCCGTACTCGTCCAGGCAGATCAGTGGCAGCGATGCCGGATCGGCGTCTCCTGCCCACAGCCACCCGCCCGGCCGCGGCGCGCCGATCATCGTGCGCAGGGCGCGTTCCCTGTCGGCCACATGCACCGCGACCCGGACTTCCTCGGCCGCAAGCTGTTCGAGGGAGGGGCGGACCAGGAGCCCGGGATGCTGTACGCAAACCGGGACGTCGGCCGCTAAGTCGCCGGTGCGCCCTCGTCGTATCGCCGCACCTGTTCGATGACGCGTTGCAGCAGAGCCCGGGCGGCGGCGAGCTCGGCCGGGGTGAGGTCGGCGGCCATGGCGCGGTGCATCTCGGTGGCCCGGTCCGTGATCTTGTTCAGGATGCGGTGTCCGGAGGCCGTGAGCTCCAGAAGTGGTGAGCTGCGGTGATCGGGGTTGGTCCGGAACGCCGCCAGCTCCTCCCCGACGAGGTCGTTGGCGATGCGCTGCACTCCTTGGCGGGCGACTCCCAGCCGGCGGGCCGCCTGGGCCACGGTCAGCGGACCGCCGGAAACGGCGCTGAGCAGCTGCCATCGAGCCTGCGTCTGCCCCTCGGTCGCCGCCAGCGCCTCCCCCGACCTGCGGAGCGCTCCGGCCGCCTCGAAGACATCGGCCACCAGCAAGGCCATCTCGTCAGCCACGAACACCCTCCTTCCTGATTGACAACATGTTGTCGATGTGTGAGTGTGTTGTCATCATACGGTGCCGAGGGGGGATCAGGCACCTCCTCCTCCCCAGCCCGGAGAACGTCATGACCACTGCGATCACCAACCTGCAGGCCGCCCTCGAGCGCGCGGCCGCCATTCGCCCCACGGTCGGCGGATTCCCCTACCTCGCCGAGACGCTCCGCCAGGCCGGGATCACCCGGTGCAGGATGGCTGTGCCGTCCAACGCGATGCTCTACCTCTCCGACGCCGGGCCCGTCGCCGTCCAGGGCGAACCCCTGGTCACCGGCACGGTCGACATACCGCCCTTCGACCGGGAAGCGCTCATCGGGGCACTCCGGGCCGATCAGGGCGGCCTGACCACGTTCCCGGAATTCGTTCAGGGCTGCTGGAAGGCGGGCGTTGTCCGGTACGACGTCGATCTGATGGCGCGTATGTGCACGTACTACGGCGCCGACGGCGACAACTACGTCGAGACCTACCCTGCGGTCGAGCTCTGACGAGCCCCTGACCAGCACACCCTCCTAGTGCCGCAGCCGCCGACAGGCCGAAGAATCCGTCGCGACCGGCTCCGGCTGCCGGCGAGCGACGCCTGGACGACGGTCAGGCGAGCGCCCAGTGGTGGAGTTGCCCGCCCTCCCGGGTGAGCCAGGTGCCGTCGCCGAGCGGGGTCACCTCCTCGCTGACCGATCCCGGGTATCGCAGCCGGCCGAGGGGTTGGAGTATCGCCGCCTCGAACAGCCAATGCCGGACCTCCGGTGGGTGACCCTGCTGGTGCACCTTGACCGTGACCAGCACATGCTCCGCATCGAGGACGTGGGCATCGTCGAAATCGTCGCGGTCAGGGTCGACGGCGAGCTCCTCGAGGTCGTACAAGGCGATCTGCTCGCCCGTCATCGCATCATGCAGGGCGAGTTCGTCGCGGTCGTCCTGGCAGGCCATGCTCTCGGCCCGCCGCATCGTCACCACCTGAGCCGACGCCGGCAGCGACCCGCTCACCTCCCGCATCCCCGTTCCCCCGCGTATGCCCAAATCGTCGGCGCGCGGATCGATCCACCAGGTCGACCAGCTGTACCAGGCGGTCCAGCACGACAGAACGAGCGTGGGGGCAATCGTCGACCCCGTCTCCCCTTCAACGGCCTGCACTCGGTTCGTTGCGGTACCGGAGAGCGTCAGGGTTTTCACGCCTGGGGCCGCTCAGGACGCTGAGCGGCTCGGTCGTCCCCAGCGCCGTGACCGGATGGGTTCGCCGGGCCGGTGGCGCCTTCGGATGGTCAGGGCGGCGGTGTGAGTGAGGCCAGCGCGGTGGGCTGTACCGCACCGGCGGCGGCCGAGTTGAGCAGCAGTTCCTTCAGGTCATGGGGCTGTGCCTGCTCACCGGTGGGAACCGCTTCTGCGATCCGGTCCAGCCGGAATCCCCGGCCGGCCCGGCGGGTGCGGCACCAGGCGATGAGATACCACCGGCCGTTGGCGGTGAGCAGTCCGGCCGGTTCCACCACGCGGTCGCTTTCGCGTCCCGCCGCGTCGAGGTAGGACAGCCGCAGCACCAGGTTTCGGGTGAGGGCCTGTTCCACCGCGGCGCGGACCGCGGAGTCGTTCCGCGCCGGCAGCGCAACGATCCGTGCGGCGAGTTCCTGGGACGCCGTCGAGGCGGGACCGGTCATCGAGGCCGCGAGCTTCTGGGCTGCCGTGCGAGCCGCAGCCGCGTAGGGAGCGGAGGCGTCGGCCGCGGCGAGCGCGACGGCCAACGCCGAGGCCTCGTCAGTGGTGAAGCGGATGGGGGGCAGCGTCATCTGCGGGTCGATCGACCAGCCCCCGCCCCGACCGGATGTGGTCCGTACCGGGATTCCGGTCTCCATCAGCGCCTGAAGGTCGCGCTGCACCGTGCGGGTGCTCACCTCGAATCGCGCGGCGAGCGCCGCGACCGTGAGCGGCCGCGGCGCTGCCGCGCGCAACTCTTCCACCAGCGCATAGAGCCGGGCCGTGCGGTTCATGATGCCGACGCTACGTCACGCCGCGGACAGGAATTCCCGCTCGCGTCGCAGTTCCCGCTCGGTGATGGTCAGCGGGAACAGCGTGAAGCCGTGCATCGCACCGGCGACGACGCCGAGCTGCACAGGTGCACCTGCCGCCTGCCACCGTGCGGCCAGAAACAGTGAGTCGTCCAGCAGCGGATCCTCGGTGCCGACGACGATCCGGGCGGGCGGCAAGCCGACCAGGTCGGCGAACAGCGGCGAGACCTCGGGATCGCGGCGCCGCTCCGCGCCCATTCCTGGGGTGAACAACTCGTAGGTGCCTCGCAGCGAGTCGGTATTGCTCAACAGCCGCTTGGATCCGAAGGATCGCTGACTGGGCGTCATCGACAGGTCGTACGGGCCATACAGCAGATGGGCCGCCCCGAATGCGCCGGTGATGCCGTGCCGGTCGCGAAGGCGCAGCAGCGTGACGACACTCAGGTGGGCGCCGGCCGATTCGCCACCGATCAGCAGCCGTTCGGTACCGAACTCCGCTGTGGCGTGGTCCACCAGCCACCGGGCGGCCGCTTCACAGTCGTCGGGTCCGGCGGGGAACGGGTGTTCCGGCGCGAGGCGGTATTCCACGCTCAGCACGGCCAGCCGTGTGTGCTCGGCCAGCCGCCACAGCCTCTCATCCTGCCCGCCCGCGGAGCCGAACGCCCAGCCACCTCCGTGTAGGTGCAGGTACACGCCGTCGACGCGGTCCGGCACGAACGCCCGCACTTTCACCCCGCCCGCAATGACGCGGTCCTGGCCCTGTGGAAGTGTCACCGGTGGGGTATCGCCACCAAGGCGGTGACGACGCAATGTTGCGAGCGTGGCCGCATCCGGCTTCCCGTCGCGAGCCGGGCGGCGCGCGGCAGTGGCCTCGAATTGGGCGTTGAATGCCAAGGTCTCGGCGAGGCAGTCCTCATCTGTGATCGTCATGCCGTCCACCGTCACAGCTGCCCGCGACAACGTCGTGTCACCGTTTCCTGGTGAGCTGCGTCACCTGTCCGTCGCGCTGCCCGGCGCACCAGACCTCAACCCGCTCGACGGCCTCTGGCTCACCGAGCAGCCGGAGCCGAGCAGATGTCCACCACCTGTGCCCACGCCGGCGGCGAGTTCGGGACGTAGTCGGGATCGTCTTCGTCCCACGACCGGGCCGACTGATGCCGGGGGAACAGACCCACCACCGTCCGGCAGGGGGGTCGCGTGTCCGGCCAGGGTGTCTGCCCGTCGGTCAGGATCACGATGACATCCGGTCGGGGCCGCGTTCGGAGCGCTCGGGTGAAGCCCGTTCGCAGGTCCGTACCCCCACCGCCGACCAGCGGTATTCCCTCGGCACGGCACAGCGGGTGCACGACCGGGGCGGCCGCGTCGCAGGGGAGCACGGTGACCTGGTCCCGACGGCCGCCCACGGCACGGGAGATCGCGGCGACCTCGAGGAGCGCGCTGCCCAGTTCGGCGTCACTGACCGACCCGGATGTGTCGATGACCACGGCGACCCGAGGCGGCCTGCGCCGGAGGCTCGGCAGCACAGCGCCGGGCACCCCGGCCGAGCGCCGCGACGGCCGGCCATAGGTGTAGTCCTCGCCGACGCCGGAGCCGGAGGCTGCCGAGCGGACCGCCGCTCCCAGCAACTCCCGCCACGGCTGCGGGGGGTGGAACGCCTCCTCCGCCCACCGCTGCCACCCCTTCGGGGCGTTCCCCGGGCGGGCGGTGATGCCCTGCGCCACGTGGAACCGCACCGCGTCCTGTTCCTGCTTGCTGAGGGCGTGTGTGCCGTCCGGGCCCAGGTCCCACTCGCGTTCCAGTCCGTCGGCGCCGCTGCCGCAGTCCAGCCAGGTCACGCTCTGCGTATACGGCCCGAGCCGGAACTGGCGCAGATAGTCCTCCATGAGCTCGCCCTCGGGCAGCCCCAAGGACGCGGGCTCGACGGCGCCTTCGGGCCGGGCCAACCCGTCACCGAACACATCGTCGTTGATCTCGCAGTCCGCGGCGATGTTCATCCGCAGGCGTTCCCCGGGGCCGGTCAGCCCGCGCTCCCGCGCGACCCGGTCACCGCGGCCGTGGTGGTCGCGCAGCAGGTGCGAGACCTCGTGCACCCATACCCCGGCCAGTTCCTCCACCGGCGTATGGTCCACGAACCTCGGCGAGACATAGCACCGCCAGTACCGGTCGACGGCCATCGTCGGTACCCGCCCCGACTCCACGGTGTGCAGGGCGAACAGTGCTGTCGCCAAGTAGGGCCGGACCCGCGCGGCGTGGAGTCGGGCGGCGAAGAGCTTGTCGAGGTCCAGTGCTCCCAGTGCTCCCGATGTGCCCGGCATCATCGTCCGGCCTTCGAGGCGACCGCCGCGGTCCGGGTTGCCGCGTGGTCTGCCCGCTGGGACAGGGACACCACTCCGGCGAGTCGCTCGATCGATGCCGGAACGTCCCAGTCCGCGCGGCGCAGTGAGGCGAGGGTGGTCGCGGGGACGACCATCAGGTCAGGGGCTCCGGTCTCCACCGCCCGGACCAGGAGGGTCCACGCCGCGTCCCAGCGGGACTTCTCCGGGCGCTTGCGGACCGCGTCCACCACAGCGTCCAGCACGGCCTGGCGCAGATCCCCCCGCTCGGGCAGGGCGGTACCCGCCGGGTCGGCGAGCAGCACCTCGGGGTCCGGGAGGTCCATACGGTCCAGGCTCGCCAGCAGCTCCAGCCCTGGACCGTCCCCCACTGTGCCCCTGACCAGCAGGGAAAGCACGTCACGGGAGGAGCCGGCCGCGGTCGCGAAGGCGATCAGACACAGTGTCATCTCCCAGCTGCGAGGTGACGGCCAGGGGCCGCCCCGGCGGGTTTCGTTGCTGGGCAGCCGGTGTACGAGCGCGGGGCGGGCGGAGAGGAGCCCGCACACCGCGCGGCGGGCGAAACCCACGGCCTCCGACAACCTGTCCGGGGCGAGCCGCGGCAGTGTGGCCCGCGGCCACGTTCCACCGAGGCCGCGTACCACGACGTCGTGGTCGTGGGCCCACTGAAGGTGAACGAACCGGTTGGCCAGAGGCGGGCTCAGCTCCCAGCCGTCGGCCGCCGAGGATCGCGGATTGGCGGCAGCCACGATCCGGACCCCCGGCGGCAACTGCAGGGCGCCGATCCGCCGTTCGAGCACGAGGCGGAGCAGAGCGGCCTGAACGGCCGGTGGCGCGGTGGAGAGTTCGTCCAGGAACAGGAGCCCCCGGCCGGCCCGTACCAGGCGCACGGCCCAGTCCGGCGGGGCCATCGGGACGCCCTGTTCTGCGGGATCGTCTCCGATGATGGGCAGGCCCGAGAAGTCGGACGGCTCGTGCACACTGGCGATCACCGTGGTCAGCGGAAGGTCCAGGGACTCGGCGAGCTGTGTCAGCGCCGCGGTCTTGCCGATCCCCGGCTCACCCCACAAAAGCACCGGCAGGTCGGCGGACACGGCCAGCGTCAGGGCCTCCAGTTGGGTGTCGGGGCGCGGTTCGGTGGCGACGTCGCGCAACAGGGTCAACAGCTCGTCGGCGACGTCCAGTTGGGGAGCGTGGATCGGGTCGGAGGGGATGCGGGGCGTGGCGAACGGGGGGTGTGTGGGCATGTGTGATCACCTTTGGTTTTCGTGGTGTGGCGAGTGGGTGTGCAGGAGAGGACGGAGTCCCCGGATCAGCGAGCGATCGAGTGGCGGGGGCGCGAACGGTGGTCGCGGGGACGGCGCTGCCCTGGGCGGATGCGGCCGGGTCCGGGGCCGACCAGGCCGGCCCGGAACAGCCCGTAGGTGATCCGCCGCTGCGCGGCCGCCTCCAGTGCGTCCAGCAGTGCGCCGCTGCGCAGCACGGCGTCGGGGCCCAGCAGGCCCTCGACGACGGCCAGCGCACCGGCGGTGTCGCCATGGTCCAGGCGCTCGCGGACGCCGGCGAGGCAGTCCGGACGACGGTGTGCGTCATCGATGGCCTGCAGGCAGGGCAGCGGAGTGCCGGACAGCGCGGCCAGCAGTTCCTCCCGCCGGATCTCGGCCGGGTCGTGGTCCAGCGGGGCCAGTACCCCGTTGACCAGGCCGATCCGGTGCTCGGCTCCCCGGCACTGAACGAGGCGTGGCTGTCCCGCCCGGTCCGGAATCCGGGACGAGCCGATCGGCGAACAATCCGGTACCAGCGCAGAAGCGACCAGCGGGTGCAGCCGATCGACCTCGATCACACCGGTGCGGATCAATTCCAGGTCGGGCAGCACCCAGGTCGCCGCGTCGGGCAGGACCGGCAGCGCGGGGGCGCCGCCGTCCTTGGACGCCGCCGCGATCCGCACTACGGGCGGTCCGGCACCGTCCCTGTCTGCGACCAGGTCCAGGATCAACCGATGCCGGGCCCCGAACCGCACGGCGAAGGCGCCGTGGCGCCGCCCCTCGGCGCGGAGCAGGATCCCCGCCTCGGCCGCCCACCGGTCAACGGCACAACGGCCTCCCTGCGGCACCATCCCCAGCAGTTTTGGGTGCCCTGCAGAACGCCCGTCGACGGACGGCCGATCGGCCCCGGACCGGAGGGGCAGCTCATCGGTCCTGCGCGCATCCCACAGGTGGCGGTGCAGGTCGAGGCGGAACCGCCGGTCGGGATGGGGATGCGGATGACGGCAGGCGCTCGCCTCGGAGTGGGATCCGTCCCACAGCGCGAGGCTGATCCGCTGACCGGCATCCGCCCAAGCCGGCGGAGTCCGGGCCACGAGGTGCACGGGGTGTGCGCCCTCACGTCCCGCGGTGTCGTACCGGGCCAAGGCGAGGGTCAGACCTGGGCGCAGCAGCCCGTCAGGAGCGATCCTCGGCAGGTGCCAGCGCAGCAGGTCAGGAGCCAGCTGGCGGAGATCGGCCCGGACCTGGGCCGCGAGTTCCCGGCCATGGGTACGCGCCACAGCACGCATATCGAGATCGACATCGATGTTTGCGGCGGCGCACGCCCCCGCCCAGTCACCGGCAGCACGACGGGCGGTCGCAGTCTCGATCATGGAGGGCGGCACGGCGAACTGACGCACGCGCAGCCAGAAGGAAAGGCGGGAATCCCCATTCGCGGTGTGAGTGAGCATCAGCACTCACCTTGCGCGGAGGGGACCCCCAATCTGTCAAGAGAAGGAGTAGTCATCGCGATGACCGTACCGCCCCTCGCCGCGACGTGCCAGGTTTTTCTTGGCAGGGAGCGCCACCCGGACCTGACGGCTGGTGGGCGGCGCAGCGGATGGCGTCGAGGGTCCTTCAGAGGAGGGCTCCTGCTCAGGGAACGGCAGGAAACGGGGCCGGCGCATCGGGCCCGGCCGGCGACGGCACCATGCTTGGCCCTCTTGACCCGCAGATGCAGGGCCGGTCCATCCGCACGCTGGAGATGCCGTACGTACCAGGAGACCCCGGCCCGCGGGAAGAAGACCATCCTCTGTCACCCTTCGGATCGCAGCGCCGCCGAGATGTGCTCTTCGGGCCGCATCAGGAACCAGGCCGACACGAACAGCGCTGTGGAGGCGGCAAGTACGGCATAGGCGGCGGTCAGCCCGAACAGCCCGGCGATCGATCCCGCGGCGAGCGCGAAGACCGCCTTGGCCAGTGGTGCCACCACATTGCGGACGATCGCGAACTGACCGACCGCGTGGTCCCGAGCGCCAGGGAACCGGCGCTGGCGGCGTACATGATGACGAACTGTCATGGCTCATGAGGGGTGGTGCGCGAGAGCCGTTCGATGGCCGTCTCAGTGTGCTGTACGGCCCGTACTACGGCGGCCGCTTCCCCTGACGGGTGCGACGACCTTGATCACGCCGCTGACGCCCTGCGGCTGGCAGGTGCCGTGCCTCCAGGGGCGTTGGACGCAGGCACGGGTTGAGGCATAGCCGGTGGTCGCGCACCCCTGTCGTGCCGCCGTGCGCCCCGCGGCCGACGGACGATGCGGCGTTCACGGGGGTACCTCACCAGAATTGCCCGGCCGCGTCAGCGGTGCGGCGCTGTCCCGGCCGCAGCGTCTGCTTCCTTGGTGAAGCAGCGGGCCGGCACGCTCGACGGAGAGGGATGCACCCATGAAGACCAGAGCTGTCCAGCACGGTGGCAAATGGGGGAAGGCGGTGGTCATCGGTGGAGGGTACGCAGGCCTCGTGACGGCCCGCGTACTGGCCGATCACTTCTCTGAAGTGGTCATCCTGGAACAGGACCCGATGGACGAACACACGGGTACCCGCCCGCACGTCCCGCAGGGGTACCACGCCCACGCCATGCTGGCCAAGGGCGCCGAGGTCCTGGAGAAATACTTTCCGGGGCTCCGTGCGGAACTGCAGGACATCGGAGCACCGGTTTTCGACTACGGAGAACACATCAGTTTCCTCCTGCCCGCCGGGTTCGCCCCGCGTCAGCGGACGGGCGTGGAGGTCCAGACGTTCACCCGGGACGAACTGGAGCGGCGCCTGCGCGGCAAGGTGCTCGCCCTGCCGGAAGTGACGCTCCTGCCGTCCACGCGATGCGATGGCCTGAGAATGGCCGGCCCCGGCACGGTGGACCGGGTGCAGTACCGGACGGAAGGTGCCGAGCAGCCCACGGAACTGGCAGCGGACCTGGTGGTCAACACCTCGGGGCGCGCCAGCGCTCTGGACAACTGGCTCACGGAGATGGGCCTGCCCGTGCCCGAGAAGCGCGTGGTGAAGGCGAAGATCACGTACACATCGATGAACTTCGACCGGTCGGAGAAGAGCACCCCGGACTTCAACGTCGCCTACCAAATGACGTTCGCGCCCCACACCCCCCGGGGCGGTGTTCTGCTGGCAGTGGAGCGAAGCCGCTGGACGTGCTCGCTGTTCGGATTCGAGGACCAGCTGCCGCCCACCGAGAACAGCGCCTACCTGGATTTTGCGAAGAGTCTGAACAACCCCCACCTGGCCGAGCAGATCGAAGGCCGCAGCGGCCAAGAGGCGACCTATCGCTACACCAACGTCAACAATCAGTGGCGGCTGTATCACAAGATGAAGGCTTGGCCGGACCGCCTCATTGCCATCGGCGACGCGGTCTGTGTGTTCAACCCCGTCTACGGGCAGGGCCTGACCGTTGCCGCGATGGAAGCCGATCTTCTCCATCGCACGCTGGGCAAACACCGGGCGCTCGGGACCGGCCTCGACGGTCTGAGCAGGGGATTTCAGCGGGCGGTGGCGCGCATTGTCCTGACTCCGTGGACCCTGTCGAGCAACTCGGATCTCATGTGGAACCCGGACCGCCGGCCTGTGATGGCGAGGATCGCCCACTGGTACAACAAGCACCTCTTCGAGGTGTCTGTTCGGGACGCACGGGTGTGGTCCCGATTCGCGCGGGTGGCCAACATGGTGGCCGCGCCCACCGTACTGTTCCATCCCGCCGTGGTCGCGAAAGTCATGAGCCAGGCCCTGACCAGCCGCTCCCGCCGCACCCGCCCCCGCATCTAGCCCCGCCCTTTTGGCGGCCCGGCCGGCAGGCCGGTGGCCGGGCCGCTCATGCCCTGGGAGCGCCGGCGCGCAGTCCGTCCATGACGAGGTCCAGGAGGCGTCCGGCGCGCGACTGCCAGTCGCCGTGGGGGTCGATCTGCCAGAGGCCGGCGATGGCGAGGAGGAAGTCGTCGGCGGTGACGCCGGGGCGGATGGTGCCGGCTTTCTCATTTGCCCTCAGGAGGAGGGTGATGGCCGAGGTCACCGGGCCGCGCCCCAGAGCAACCAGGGAGCCGTGCGCGCTGGTTGCCCTGCACATGGCGTCGGCCAGACCGGCTTTGGCCATGGCGTACTGGGCGAGGCGGTCCATCCACTCGCGCAGGGCCTGGTCGGGGGTGCGGGTCTCGAGCAGCTGGGCCGCGGTGTCGGAGACCTGCTGGACCTCGTGGCGGTAGACCTCCAGGACGAGTGCCTCGCGGCTGGGGAAGTTGCGGTAGAAGGTGCCCTGCCCGACGCCTGCCTTCTTTGCGATCGCGCTGAGCGGGGCGTCGGCCGAGTGCGTCAGCTCTGTCAGTGCCACTTCCAGGATGCGCTCGCGATTCCGTTGCGCGTCCGAGCGCAGTGGTGTCTCTTTCCTCTGCTGCACTCGTCCTCCTCCCGGGAATCACGGCCGGGGCCGATCGTGCCGGTCTTGCTAACCGGACAACTGTCCGGTAGGTTTCCTGTTTGCGGACAGCTGTCCGCTTAGGTCCACCATAGCGGCAGATTCGGCCGGTGTGGGCGGCCGGTACGCACCGCGACCGGCGTCTCGCCCACCGCGCCCGCCGCCGGAGCCCGAGCTGACGCCGCACCGCGCCATCACGTCCCGAACCGTCGCTGGCACCGTCTCCTGCGATGCAGTGGCACGACCGGCATCAGTACCAGCATCAGCATCAGCATCAGCACGTGCACCCGGTACCGCGTGACGGGGGACAGTACGACCTCCTGCTCGACCACGCAGGCATCAGGCCCGCGCCCCGACGCCCGCCGCGCACCACAAAACGCGAAAGAAGGCTGATCATGGCCCCATCGACGTCCAGCGCCATCACCCTGCACATCAACGGCGAGAAGTGCACGCTGCCCGTCGACCACCGCACCACCCTGCTCGATGCGCTGCGCGAGCATCTCGATCTGACGGGTACCAAGAAGGGCTGCGACCAGGGCCAGTGCGGTGCCTGCACGGTGCTGCTCGACGGGCGCCGGGCCGTCTCCTGCCTGCAGCTGGCGGTGGCCGCCGAGGGGCGCGAGATCACCACCATCGAAGGCGTGGCGGACGGCGAGCGGCTGCATCCGGTGCAGCAGGCCTTCCTCGACCTCGACGGTTACCAGTGCGGCTACTGCACACCGGGGCAGATCTGCTCGGCCCTCGGGGTGATCGAGGAGCACGCGGCGGGCTGGCCGAGCGCCGTGACCGCCGATGTGCGGCCCGAAGCGGGAGCGCCGGCGCTCACCGCCGACGAGATCCGGGAGCGGATGAGCGGCAACCTGTGCCGGTGCGGCGCGTATGTGTCGATCGTCCAGGCCGTTGCCAAGGCCGCAGCGGCCGGTACGGACGTGACCGCGGAGGTGGCGGCATGAGGGAATTCGGCTATGAGCGTGTGTACGACGTCCCCGGCGCGGTCGCGCTGCTCGGCGCCGATCCCGACGCGCGCCTTCTCGGTGGCGGCACCAATCTCGTCGACCTGATGAAGACCGGCGTGGAGCGGCCCGCGCGGCTGATCGACGTACGCGACCTCCCCCTCGACCGGATCGAGGCCACGCAGGACGGCGGTCTGCACATCGGCGCGACCGTCACGAACAGCGATCTCGCCGCCCATCCCGAAGTGCGGCGCCGCTACCCGGCGTTGGCGCAGGCCGTGCTGGCCGGCGCCTCGGGTCAGCTGCGCAACATGGCCACGGTCGGCGGGAATCTGCTCCAGCGCACCCGCTGCGGCTACTTCGCCGACCCGGCCCAGCCGTGCAACAAGCGCGTCCCCGGCAGCGGCTGCCCCGCCATCAAGGGCGAGCACCACAACCACGCGATCCTCGGCGCCTCCGAGCAATGTGTGGCCGTGCACCCCTCGGACATGGGCGTGGCGCTCGCCGCCTTCGACGCGGTCGTCTCGTACGAAACGACGGACGGGTCGGGGGAATTGCCGCTCGCCGCGTTCTATCTGCCGGTGGGGGACACCCCGCACCTGGAGACCGCCCTGCCGCCCGGCGCGCTGATCACCGGCATCACCCTGCCGTCGGCTCCGGTCGCCGCCCACTCCCGCTACCGCAAGGTGCGCGAGCGCGCGTCCTACGCGTTCGCGATCGGTTCGATCGCCGCCGCCCTCGACGTCCGGGACGGCCTCGTACGCGACGTCCGCCTCGCCTTCGGGGCGGTCGCGTCCCGGCCATGGCGGGCCCGGGAGGCCGAACGGGTGCTGGCCGGGGGCCCGGCGAGCGCCGACGCATTCGCCGCCGCCGCGGACGCCGAACTGGCGGCCGCCGAGGCGCTGCCCCACAACGGTTACAAGGTGACGCTGCTGCGCAACCTCGTCGTCGCCGTGCTGACCGAACTGAGCGAACTGACTGAGGAGGCCGCCCGATGACCACCACGACGACGGGAACCACCGCGGTGACGGGCGCCGTCGGCACCGCGCACACCCGCGTGGAGGGCCGGGCCAAGGTCACCGGAGCGGCCCGCTACGCGGGCGAGATCCCCTTCGCCGAACTCGCCCACGGCTGGCTGGTGTTGTCCACGGTGGCCCGCGGCCGCATCCGCTCGGTCGAGTCGGACCCCGTCCTCGCGATGCCCGGCGTCCTGGCCGTCCTGCACCACGGGAACGCGCCGCGCGTCGACGGCGACTACATGGGCATGCTGGGGCGCCCCGACCCGATCGTCGAGGTCTTCCAGCACGACCGGGTGCCGTTCATGGGCTGGCCGGTGGCGCTGGTCGTCGCCGAGACGTCCGAGCAGGCGAGGGAGGCAGCCGAGTCGGTGGTCGTCCACTACGACGCGGAGCCGCACGACGTGGCGTTCTTTGCCGGACGCCCCGGCACCTACACGCCGGACGCCGCGGGCATGCGGACGGAGAAGGGCGACCTGGAGGCCGAACTCGCCGCGTCCGCCCACGTCGTGGACGCGGAGTACACCACGCCCGAAGAGCACCACAGCCCGATGGAACCGCACGCGGCGACCGCGCGCTGGGACAGCGGCCGTCTCGAAATCGTCGACTCCAACCAGGGCAGCACCTGGGTTGCGGGCGAGCTGGCGAAGCTGTTCTCCCTGGACCCGGCCTCGGTACGGGTGCGGTCCGAACACGTCGGCGGCGCCTTCGGGTCCAAGGGCGTACGGGTGCACCAGATCCTCGCCGCGATGGCGGCGACCGTCCTCGACCGGCCCGTCCGCGTCGTCATGACCCGTCGTCAAATGTTTTCGCTCGTCGGCTACCGCAGTCCCACCGCGCAGCGCGTCAGGCTCGGCGCCGACAGCGACGGACGGCTGCGCGCCTTCGACCACCAGGGGTACAACCTGACGTCGACCGTCCATGAATTCGTCGAGCCGAGCGCCGGGTTCGGACGTCCGCTGTACGACGCCGACGCGCACCACACCGTCAACCGCGTCGTACGTCTCGACGTGCCGACGCCGACCTGGATGCGCGCGCCCGGCGAGGCTCCGGGCTCGTTCGCGCTGGAGTCCGCGCTCGACGAACTCGCCGAGAAGTGCGGCATGGACCCGATCGCGTTGCGGGCCCGCAACGAACCGGACGTGGGGCCCGTCTCCGGCCTCCCGTTCAGCAGCCGCAATCTCCTGTCCTGCTTCCAGGAGGGGGCCCGCAGGTTCGGCTGGGCGGACCGGGATCCGCGTCCCGGACTGCGCCGAGAAGGGCGCTGGCTGCTCGGGACCGGCACCGCCGCGGCCACCTTCCCCGTGCTCGTCGGCCCGGCCACGGCGGCCGTGACGGCGGAGGCCGACGGCACCTTCACCGTCCGGATCACCGCGGCGGACGTCGGGACCGGGGCGCGGACGGCGCTGACCCTGATCGCCGCGGACGCCCTCGAGGTGGCACCGGAGCGCGTCCAGGTACGCATCGCGGACAGCGACTTCGGCCCGGCGATGATCGCGGGCGGCTCGATGGGCACCCGCTCCTGGGGCTGGGCGGTCACGGACGCGGTGCGCGAACTGCGGGAGCAACTGGCCCTCGGCATCGACATTCCGGAGCAGGGCATCACGGCACGGTCCGACACCACCGAGGCCCTCGGCACGCTCACGCAGAAGGAACGGCACTCCTTCGGGGCGCAGTTCGCCGAGGTCGCCGTGGACGTCACCAGCGGCGAGGTCCGCGTACGGCGCATGCTCGGCATCTTCGCCGCGGGCCGGATCATCAACCCGCTGACCGCGCGCAGCCAGTTCATCGGCGGGATGACCTGGGGGCTTTCCATGGCGCTGCACGAGGAGGCGATCCGGGACCAGGTCTCGGGCGGACTTGTCGGCGCCGACCTCGCGGGCTATCACGTCGCCGCGCACGCCGACATACCGCCCATCGAGGCGGACTGGGTGGCCGACCCGGACGCGGACGACCCGGTCGGCATCAAGGGCATCGGCGAGATCGGCATCGTGGGCGCCGCGGCGGCGATCGCCAACGCGGTCTGGCACGCGACCGGCGTACGCCACCGGCAGCTGCCGATCCGGCCCGACCGCGTCCTGCTGGCGGGAACGGCCCCCGGCGGAGACCAGGAGGCAGGAGAAGGCCGGGATGCTTGACCTCGCCGATGAGCTGAACCGATGGGCCGAGCGGGGCCGGGACTTCGCCGTCGCCACCGTCGTGGGTGTCGGCGGCAGCGCCCCGCGCCCGCCCGGCGCCGCCCTGGCCGTCGACGGCCGGGGCACGGCCATCGGCTCGGTCTCCGGCGGCTGCGTGGAGGCGGCGGTGTACGACCTGTGCGCGCAGGCGCTCCAGGACGGCAAGACGGTGCGCGAACACTTCGGTTACAGCGCCGAGGACGCCTTCGCGGTGGGACTGACCTGTGGCGGAACCCTCGAGGTCCTGGTCACGCCGGTGCGCGCGGACGCGCCGGGCAGGCAGGTGTTCGCGGCAGCACTGTCGGCCGCCGCCCGGGGGGAGGCGGCGGCCCTCGCCCGGGTGGCCCGGGGCCCGGCCGAACTGCTCGGCCGGGCGCTGCTCATCCACCCCGACGGCTCGTACGGGGGCGGACTCGGCGGGCCTCCCGAGCTGGACCGTACGGCGGTGGGCGAGTCCCGCGCCCTGCTGGACGCGGGCCGCACCGGCACTTTCCAGGTCTCGGCGAGCGGATCGCGCTGCGAGACCGGGGCCGAGGCCGGGGCGGGGGAGCTGACGCTGTTCGTCGAGTCGAGCGTGCCGCCGCCCCGCATGATCGTCTTCGGTGCGATCGACTTCGCCGCGGCGCTGGTGCGTACGGCCAAGTTCCTCGGCTACCACGTGACCGTGTGCGACGCCCGCCCTGTCTTCGCCACCCGGGCCCGCTTCCCCGAGGCCGACGACATCGTGGTCGACTGGCCGCACCGCTACCTCCAGCGGACCGCGACCGACGCCCGCACGGTCCTGTGCGTGCTCACCCACGACGCCAAGTTCGACGTCCCCCTCCTGGAGACGGCCCTCCGGCTGCCGGTCGCCTTCGTCGGCGCCATGGGCTCACGCCGCACCCACGAGGACCGCAACGACAAACTCCGCGAAGCCGGCCTCACCGAATCCGAACTCTCCCGGCTGCACTCCCCGATCGGCCTCGACCTCGGCGCCCGTACGCCCGAGGAGACCGCCCTGTCCATCGCGGCCGAGATCGTCGCGGCCCGCCAGGGCGGCACGGGGTTGCCGCTCACCGGCTCGCGGACACCGATTCACCGTGCTGCGGACGGGAGAGCAGCGGGCGGGCCGGGGGCGCCCGCGGTGGCCTGACGCACCGTCACCGGGGCCTGTGCGGCCCCGGAGGCGTGCCGCTGCTCACGCCTGCTCAGCCGACGGTCGGCACCGCTGCCGCACCGGCACCGGGCATTGCCACGGCCGACAGGACCATCAGCGCCACATCGTCCTGCCGGTCCACGTCGGCGTGCCGGTTCGCCAGGAGGGTGTCGGCGAGGTGGTCGGGGCCCATGCGGGGCGCGTTGTCGAGGCGTTGGGCGAGGTTGATCACGGAACGGTCCAGGTCGACTCCCGGCGTCTCCACCAGGCCGTCGGTGTAGAGCGCCAGCACGGATTCGGGCGGCAGGTCGATCTCCGTGGCGGCATAGCGGGCGTCGGGGTCGATGCCCAGCAGCAGCCCCGGCGGGACGTCCACCACCGTGGTGGGGCGGCCGGCGCGGCGCAGAAGAGGGGGCGGATGTCCGGCGCTGGCCAGGCAGGCCCGTCGGGTGCGGACATCGATGTGGACGTACAGACAGCTGGTGAACAGGTCCGGGTCCAGATCGGTCAGCAGCCGGTTCGTACGCGCCAGCACCTCGCCGGGTGAGGCGCCGGCGGTCGCATGGGCATGCACGGCGGTCCGGGCCTGGCCCATGAGGGCGGCGGCCGCCGCGTTGTGGCCCTGTACGTCCCCGATGACCGCGGCGACGGTGCCCTCGTCGAGGCGGATCAGATCGTAGAAGTCACCGCCGATGTCCATCCCGCGGGTCGACGGCAGATAACGGGCGGCGACGGCGAGACCGGGCACCGCGGGGAGCCGGTGCGGCAGCAGGCCGGCCTGCAGGTCATGGGCGAGCTGCTGCTTGGTGTCGTAGAGGCGGGCGCGGTCCAGCGCCTGGGCGATCAGCCCTGCCAGTGAGGTCAGGACCTGGCGTTCCTCCGGGCTGAAGGTGCGGGGACGGACGTAGGCGAGGATGCAGCAGCCCACCGGGCGGCCGGAGATGATCAGCGGCAGTACGGCCCGCGCCGCCTTGCCCGTCAGATGCGGCAGCCCCGGGTACTCGCGTTCCATGTCCTCGGGGGACGAGTAGAAGCCCGGCTCCCCGGTGGCGAGGGCGTGTACGGCGGGGCTGTTGGCGGCGCTGAGGGCGACGCCCTCGAAGGCGGCGATGACCTCTGCGGAGTACCCCCGGTGGCCGATGGTCCGCAGCCGGCCCGCCTCCGCCGCGTACATGATCATGCCCTGGGCGCCGAAGGCCGGCGCGATCTGGTCGGCCACGAGGTCGACCACATCCCGTGTCTCCACGGCCTCGGTGAGCGCGGCCGCCAGATGCAGGACGTGGTAGATCTGCCCGGCTCCCACCGGCACGTCCTCCCCCTCTGCCGGAAGGGGCGCCACCTGGCCGTGATCCCGGTCCGAGGGGCTGATCCACACGCTCAGGCCCCGGCCGTCCGGGAACAGCCGGAAGGTGAGCCACTGGTGCTGAGGGCGGTATGCGGTGAAGGTCGTCGGCCTGCGGCTGATCACCGCGGCGCGGTAGCGGTCCTCGAAGACCGGAACGCGCAGCCACGGCAGGAGTTCCCAGGGGCGCGCGCCGACCAGCCGGTGCACGCTCTCGCCGAGCAGGTCCGCCGCGCCGGTCGTGACCATGGTGACGCGTCCGTCCAGGTCCAGCGCGCAGCCGCCGCCGGGCAGCCGCTCCAGGTAGTCGACCGCCGCCAGCGCCTCCTCCGGGCCCACGGTCCGCACCGGCGGCGGCGACACGACGCGCGGCCTTCCGGCCGGCAGAACCGGGCCGTCGGCCAGGGGGCCGCTGACCAGCGCCGCCGCCAGGCGCCGGCAGCCGGTCTCCACCGCCTCGCATTCGCCCGTCGACAGCTGCGCCGCATGGCCGGCCGGCCACAGCAGCAGCAAGGCGCCCCGGCGCCCGGTCCCGTCGCTGACCGGCGCCGCCGCCAGCGCGAAGTCGTACGGCACGGCCACCGCCGTACGGGGGAAGTCACGGGCCAGCTGCTGATGGCCGCCCACCCACACCAGACGCTGCCGGCGCGTCGCCACGGCGACCGGGATCGGGGCCGCCAGCGCCACCCGGCTCCACGGCTCGAGCAGCGGCACCGGCAGGCCGCTCATGACGGTCAGCTGCAGTACGGGCTCGTCGGCCGCCAGCACATAGAGCCCGGCGGCGGAGGCCCCGGTCTCCCGCATCGCCCGGAGCAGCGCCCCGTCCACGGGATCGGAGCCGGACCCGCCGCTCATCTCGCACCTTCACACCGCTGCCGTCGGGACATCGAGACCTCTGCGCCCCGCCGCTCTCCCCGCCTCGCGCACACGCCGACGCTCCGGCCGGCGCACGGGAAACGGCCGCTCCGCACCGTCATGAGGACTCTCCTGGACAGTGCTGACGTTACGCCGTGGACCGGGCTGCGGCATGTGCGACGGGCCCGGCCCCTCGGTCGCTGATCCGCCACGGCGTGGCCCAACATTGTCACCCCACCGCAGGAACTCCCCGGAAACGGGGCGGTCATACGCGAGGACCTCACCCCGGCCTGCTTACCATCACCGGCATCACCGGATTTCCGGCATCACCGGGATTCCGGGCATCACCGGGAATCCAGGAAACCCTGTCATCACCGGGAAGGATCCGGGCGCCTTGCCATCCCCACGATCTTGTCGCCAGGAGGCGGTATGAGTGCAAATCCGGGCTCGGCCCAGACGCTGGCCATCGAGCCGGCCGGGGGAACGGGACAGCACGCCGGTCCCTATCAGACCTTTGCGCATCCGCTGAAGGCCCGGCTTGTCGACATCAGAACCGGTACGGCCATTGCTGACAGCACGGTGACATTCTCCTGGGATTCCACCACACAGCAGGCCCTTTTCGAAGGCGACGAAAGAACCGTTACCGCACAGACCGACGCCAAGGGATACGCGCAGACACCGCCCGTCGTGGCCGGTGATGCGGCCGGCACCGCCACCTTTGTCGTCACTGCGGAGGGCGCGGCCCCGGAGCAGTTCGAGGTCACGGTCGACGACTGAACCGGCCGTACCGATGCGTGTCATTCCCTGCCTCGACCGTCCGGTTCGCCTTCGCGCCTATGGTGAGAGGGGATCGCGTGAGGGGATTCTCCAAGGGGTCGGAATCGTGGTGCGACATCACCGCGGGACAGGTCAGGGAGGCCCTGTGGAATCGCATCCGCATCATCCGGCACACGGCCGCGACGAGTCGGTGGAGGAACGGGCCGACCGACGCTGGAGTGAACTTCTGCAAGAAGTCCGGGTCACCCAGACCGGAGTACAGATTCTGTTCGGCTTTCTGCTCACCGTCGTCTTCACCCCCACGTTCGCCACTCTCACCGGGACCGACAAAATCATCTATGTGGTCACTGCCCTTCTCGGCGCCGCCACAACGGGCGCTCTCATCGGCCCGGTGAGCTTCCATCGATTCGTCGCCGGACGCCATATCAAGCCGGAGACTGTGGTCTGGGCATCGAGATTCACCGTCGTCGGGATCGTTCTCCTGCTGGCCACCGTCACTTCGGCGCTCCTGCTCATCCTGCGTATCGCCCTGAACGACAGCGCCGTGCCCTGGATTGTCGCGGGGCTCGCGGTGTGGTTCGTGCTGTGCTGGTTCGCACTCCCCGTATGGGCCCGGCACCACTACCCGGACAGGTCCCGTGACATGCCCGACTGAGTACTTCCGACAACGGTTGGTCATCCGCGCGGCCGAGGCGGCGGACCGCGGCTGCTGCACAGGACGAGGGAGCACAGCACATGCCTTTCCGCGAGCGTGAAGATCGCCTGCAACTGAGGGCCCGGCGGGCGGCCGAACGCGGATTTCACCGTCTGGACGAACGGCTTCCGGCGGCCGATGCGGGGAAGTTGCTGCGCAAGGCATTTCCGGACCACTGGGCGTTCTTTCTCGGGGAACTGGCGCTGTACAGCCTGATCGTGCTGGTGCTCACGGGTGTGTTTCTGACGCTGTTTTTCGATCCGGTCATGGCCGAGAGCACCTATCACGGCTCGTACGCCCCGCTGCACGGCACCCGTATGACCCAGGCCTACGCCTCTACGCTGCGCCTGAGCTTCGATGTACGGGGCGGGCTGCTGATCCGTCAGATCCACCACTGGGCGGCTTTGACGTTTGTGGCAGCCGTCGGCGTGCACATGCTGCGGATCTTCTTCACCGGCGCGTTCCGCCGCCCGCGCGAGGGCAACTGGATCATCGGGGTGACGCTCTTTCTGCTTGCGCTGCTGGAAGGCTTCTGCGGCTACTCGCTGCCCGATGATCTGCTCTCCGGCACCGGTCTGCGGACCGCGGACACCATCATCGGATCCATCCCGATCGTCGGAACGTACCTGGCCTTCTTCGCCTTCGGCGGCGAATATCCCGGACAGGACATCATTCCGCGCCTCTATACCGTCCACATTCTGCTGGTCCCCGGGATTCTCATCGCCATGGTGACGGCCCATCTCATCCTGGTGGTCTTCCTCAAACACACGCAGTGGCGCGGACCGGGAAGAACGAACAGGAACGTCGCGGGCCAGCCGATGCTGCCCCAGTGGCTCGCCAAGTCGACCGGGCTGTTCCTCATCCTCTTCGGCTGTACGGCCGTCCTCGGCGCCGTGGCCCAGATCAACCCGATCTGGGATTACGGCCCGTTCCGTGCGGACCAGGTTTCCACCGATGCCCAACCGGACTGGTATGTGGGGTTCCTTGAGGGTGCCCTGCGCCTGATGCCCCCCTGGGAAACCCACCTGTGGGGCCACACCGTCATGTGGAACGTGTTCCTGCCCGCGGTGGTCCTGCCAGGGGTGCTGTTCATGGTCCTGTACCTCTATCCCTTCTTCGAGAGATGGGTGACCGGAGACCGCGGTGAACACCATCTGTGCGACCGGCCGAGGGAACGGCACACCCGTACCGGGCTGGGAGTGGCCGCCATCGTCTTCTACGCGGTCCTCCTGCTGGCCGGCGGCAACGACGTCATCGCCTTCGGCTTCGAGCTGTCGGTGGAGGCCCTGACGTGGATCTTTCGCGTGGCGGTCGTGGTGGCGCCGCCGCTGTCCTTCCTCCTCACCAAGTGGATCTGTCTGGCGCTGCAGCGGCGCGAGCGGGAGCGGTTGATCGAGGGCGACGAAACAGGTCTGGTGAGCCAGTCGGTGTACGGCGATCTGGTCGAGGGGCAACAGCAACTGGCCCGCCGTGAGCGGTACACGCTCCTTGCGCGGTCGGACCCGGACCCGCTGGAACTCGAGCCTCCCGGGCCGGCAGGCCACTCCCGGAGCGACCGGCTACGGGCCGCGCTGAGCCGGTGGTACTACCGCGACCAGGTGGAGATGCCGGTGACGCCGGAACAGCGTGAGGACATCGCCGTCTTGAACGCACCGCCCCGTGACTGACCGCTGACCGACGAGGAGGTCCGTCCCCGTCAGCGGTCGCGCGCCTCGTACTGGAAGACAAAGCCGAAGACGCCCGCGGCCAGCACCCCGATACCGATCAGGAACAGCCACACCCCGTAAATCACGCCGAGCGCGCTGATCGTGAATCCCACGGCGGTGAGCAACGGGTAGCTGCTGTGCGGCGAGAAGAAGTCCAGGGGGCCGGAGCGCTGGTGCACCTCGGCGTCCTTGTGGTCCTCGGGCCGGCTGCCGCGTCTGCGGTACTGCATGAAAAAGAAGAAACAGATCAGCGACGCCATGATGAAAGCGACGACCAGCGCGGCCGTTCCCGCCGGTTCCCGGTCCGACCACCACGCGTATCCGAAGGCGGTCCCGGCGAAAAAGAGGGCAACGCCGCCGAAAAGAAACGCTTCGATTTTCACGGGTCACTCGCTCAGGGGGTCGGGGGTGGAGGTGCCGCCCTTACGCGGGCCGCCGGTCAGGGACGGACCGGCCGCTTCCGGTCCGACGTCGGGATGATGCAGGTCGAAGGCGGGGGAGTCGGAGCGCACCCGCGGCAGGGTGTGAAAGTTGTGGCGGGGCGGCGGGCAGGACGTCGCCCATTCGAGAGACCTGCCGAATCCCCACGGGTCGTCCACTTCCACCTGGGCCGCATATCGGGAGGTGCGCCAGACGTTGTACAGAAACGGCAGCGTCGAGGCACCCAGGAGGAAGGAACTGGCGGACGAAATGGTGTTCAACAGGGTGAATCCATCCGCGGTCAGGTAGTTCGCGTAGCGGCGGGGCATGCCCATCTCGCCCAGCCAGTGTTGCACCAGAAACGTTCCCTGGAAGCCGATGAACAGGGTCCAGAAATGAATCCTGCCCAATCTCTCGTCGAGCATTTTTCCGGTCCATTTGGGCCACCAGAAATAGAATCCGCCGAACATCGCGAAAGCGACCGTGCCGAACAGCACATAATGCAGATGCGCCACAATGAAATAGCTGTCCGTGACATGGAAATCCAGCGGGGGAGAGGCGATGAGCACCCCGCTCAGCCCGCCCAGCAGAAACGACACCAGAAACCCGATACTCCACATCATGGGCGTCTCGAACGAGAGGCTGCCGCCCCACATGGTCCCGATCCAGTTGAAGAACTTCACCCCGGTCGGCACGGCAATGAGAAACGACAGTACGGAGAAGAAGGGCAGCAGCACAGCACCGGTGGCAAACATGTGGTGAGCCCAGACCGAAGCCGACAGCATCGTGATGGCAATGGTCGCACCGACCATGCCGACATATCCGAAGACGGGTTTACGGCTGAACACCGGAATGATTTCGGTGATGACCCCGAAGAAAGGCAGCGCCACGATATAGACTTCCGGATGTCCGAAGAACCAGAACAAATGCTGCCACAGCAGAGCACCGCCATACGCGGCGTCGAAGACATGCGCGCCGAATGTCCGGTCCGCTTCCAGGACGAGCAGAGCGGCGGTCAGCACGGGAAAGGACAGCAGCGCAAGAATGGAGGTGAACAGGACGTTCCAGGTGAAGATCGGCAGGCGGAACATCGTCATGCCGGGTGCGCGGAGGCAGACGATGGTGGCGATGAAATTCACCGACCCCAAAATCGTGCTCAGCCCG
The DNA here is from genome assembly GCF_040651455.1 of Streptomyces sp. NPDC048483. Taxonomy (NCBI): domain Bacteria; kingdom Bacillati; phylum Actinomycetota; class Actinomycetes; order Kitasatosporales; family Streptomycetaceae; genus Streptomyces; species Streptomyces sp. NPDC048483. The sequence goes on along the minus strand of NZ_JBEZJZ010000019.1, from coordinate 34,371 downwards.
GCCACCACCAGGCCCATGGTCCACAGATCCGCTCCCTTGCCGGGGGAGAACACCGGCCCGTTGAGCGGGGCGTAGGCAAACCAGCCGAACGACGCGGCGCCGCCGGGGACCAGGAACCCGGAAGCCACCATGATGCCGCCGAGCAGAAATACCCAGTAGGTAAAGGCATTCAGCCGCGGGAATGCCACGTCGGGGGAGCCGATCTGGAGCGGCATCACCGCATTGGCGAATCCCGCGAACATCGGCGTGGCGAACAGCAGCATCATGATGGTGCCGTGCACGGTGAAAAGCTGATTGTACTGTTCGTTGGACACGATCTGGAGGCCGGGCCGCATCAGCTCCGCCCGCATCAGCATGGCCAGCGTTCCGCCCAGCAAAAAGAAGGCGAATGCGGTCACCATGTACAGATTGCCGATGACCTTGTGGTCCGTGGTCGTGATCCAGCGCAACAGCGTCCGGCCGGGAACGGAGCGGTCTTTGAGCTCTTCCGCGCTGCGGAAGTCCCGCTCAATTCGTGCCATCGGCGCTCCCTTTCATGGCGGGGAGGGCAAATGATCGTACTAATCAATTGCCTCAATTGCCCCTCGAGGTGTTTACCTCATACCATGCCGGTCGCGCGGGAAGCGCATTCCTGACGTCATTCGGCAGGTGTTTCGTGCCCCGTTCAGGAGCTGTCCGCCAGTTCCGCATGGCCCTGGAGCCGTGCGCAGTGGGCGCAGCAGAAGAACTTCCCGTCGGACTGGAGGCCGTGCCCCAGAATCCGGCAGTCGCAGTTGTCGCAGTGCGGCGCGATTTTCTGGGCAGCGCATTCGATGCTGTCGAAGGTGTGCACCACCCCCGCAGCGTGTATGTCAAAAGCCATCGCGTAGTCGTTTCCGCAGACTTCACAGACAGCCATGGTGAGCTCCTTGGATGTGTCTTTCCTGCTCCGTATCTGTCAGTCGCGGAGGTCCTCCGTGCCGAGCCCGAGGGACTGGGCGATGCTCTGCACATTGCCGTACCGCTCCCCTTCCGGGAGCTGCTTGGCCAGGGAGATCAACCGGTCCGGTGCGTTGTCGCGTACGAGCCGCTCGACGATGGCGAGCCGGTCGACCGGGTACATGCTGCGGCCGAGGTGCTGCGCGAGTTCGGAGCGTACGGCGACATCGTTTGCGGACATCCCGTGCGGTGTGCCGCCCCGGAACGCGGTGTCGGGCGCCTGAGCCGTCGCGGGCTGGTCCTCCCCGGCCGGCTGGAGTTCGCGCTCCTCAGCCGTGCGCAGCGAACGATCCCTGGTCAGTTCCGCGCGCAGCTGCTTCTTCATCATGTCGTCCCGTGCGGGGCCCGTCTTGTCCGTACCGTGTTGCATGGCCACTTTCGCCTCCAGAGTTGCGGGACGAGGCTTCAGGCGGCTTCTCGGCTCTCCTGGCCTGCGCTCTCGCTGAGGGCGGCGCTCAGTTCGCCGCGGCGTATCTCCGCACCGGCGGGCTGACCGGCCCGAACGTCAGGGCGCCACGCCCTGGGGGACGCGCCACGCCGACAACACCTCCTCATCCATCGCACGCCCAGCGAGCGGAGATCGCATCTTGGCCTTGGCCGCGGCCGCGGGCCGGGCGCCCGGCCCACGCACCGTTACCCCCCACGCCCCGCCCACGCCCGCGCAAAGAGCGCCGGCACCGGTCCGGACGGCACCGCAGCCATGTGTGACGTGGACCGGTGCTCCCGGGCCAGCGGCAGCAGGCCTAGCTTCGAGGCCTCGATGGGGAGACGCGGCGGCTTGCGTTCCTGCCAGCTGCCCGGCAGGAAGAGTGCGCGGCCCGCGCGGGTGCGGGTGGCGCGGCGCACCAGGCCCGACGCTTCCAGTTCGGCCACCGCTGCCTTGAAGCGGACCGGGCTCCAGGCGGTCCACGTCCTGACGTTGCGGTCCGTCGGGTCCGGGAGGGCGAGCAGCATCAGGTAGAGGGCGGCGGGGTCCTCGCCCAGGCCGCAGGTCGTGGCGCACTCCTCGACCAGAGGGGGCACCGAGCGCGCCGGGTGCTGCTCCCAGCCCGGAGTCCTGCCGTCGTCGGCGGTCAGATGCCCGCCGAGCGCGGCGAAATCGTCGCTCAGCAGCAGCCGAAGATCCGCTACGGCGGGCAGGCCGGACGGGCTGGGCTGCCACTGGGAGGGGAGCGGGGTGTCGAGGTAGGTGTCCAGGGAGTCCAGGAGCGGGTCGGCGGTGCCCTTGAGGGCGGCAGGGTCCACGCGCAGCTGCCACGCCCCGTCGTCGTACACCTGCGTGACCGCCGGATGAGCGGTGAGCGCCGCGGTGGCCGGAGCGGCACCCGCCACGGAGCACTGCAGCGAGAAGAGGGTGAGCGGGCCGGGCCCGGCGGCCAGCTCTGCTCGGAGCCGGGCTATCGCCGCGCCGATCGCCGGGCGCAGCGGATCGCCCGCCGGAGTGCGGTAGGCGAGCCAGGCGGCGATCCTCGGCAGGGCCGGCAGCTGGGGCTCGCCCCCCAGGCCCGAGGGGTCGGGGCTCAGACAGTCCGCCCCGGCGGCGACGCGACCGGTCAGCGCGGGCAGCCGCAGGGCCGGGCCCCGCTCCCTCTCGCGCCAGCTGCGCTGCCAGTGGGGGATGACGTCACTGTGGGTCGGGAGCGTCTCCTTGATGGCGAGGGGGAGGAGGGCAGCGGGGACCGGGAGCGGGCTGCCCAGCTCGCGCCGCCACCACCCGGCGGCGCGGTCCACGTCGGGGCCCGCGGTCCACAGATCCTCGGGATCGTCGGGGAGCAGCTTGTCGTAGAGGGCCGCGAAGAACTCGGGGCCGAGCGCGGAGGTGAGGGAGTGCACCGCGTGTTCGGCCTCCTTCTCCCGGATCTGCCACGCCTCCAGGTCCTCGACGCGATAGCCGCGGTCGTGGACGCGCTCCTCCGCCACCTGGTGCGGTGCGGCGGGGACGTACGCCATCAGCAGCACGGTCGCCTCCGCCACGGTCTGGCCCAGCCGCTCGGCGAAGGCGCGGGCGAGCGCGGGGCGGGGCGGTGCCGATCCGTGCCTGCGGTACAGCTCGGCGAAGCGCACGAACCAGCTGCCGGGGCGTACCGGCTCCAGCACATAGGCGCGGGTGAGCCGGGCACCCGCGGCGGCCAGCGGACCGTCCTCGGGGAACGCGCCGTCAGGGGCGTACTCCCACAACGTCCGGTGGGGGTCGGAGCCGCCGTCCATCACGCAGGCGGCGGACGTGGCCGTGGTGAAGGCCGTGCCGCGGGCGGGGGCGCGGGCGGGGGAAGGGCGCGTGGGTATCTCGCAATGGACGATCCGCCAGCGGCCGGGCTTTCCGGAGACGAAGGGGTGGGTGGCATACGTCAGCAGTGACCGGCCCGCCTGGTATGCCGTATCGCTGCCGAGCCTCCGGGCGGAGACGGCGCACAGGGCCAGTGGTGCGGCGTGGGCGTGTATGCCGAGGAACCGAAGGTGTCCGGGGGCGACGGTGAACTCGGCGTCGGCCTGCGCCAGATCGCCGTCCCATACGGGGGCGCCGGACTCCGCGAGCTTCATCAGCTGACGGCTCACCGCCACCTCAGGGTCGTCCCGCCGCGGCGTGGGCACCGGGGCCTCCCCGCCCTCGTCGGCCTCACCAGGGGTGAATCGCCGGACCAGACGCTCCAGGCCCGTACGGCAGTTGACGGCCGTGATCAGGTCGCGAGCGACCTGGCCGACCGCCGGCTCGCCGAGCTGCGGCAGCGCTTCGCGGACCCGGCCGCGGCTGCGGGACGTGTCGCCGTCGCCGGCGGGGTCGTCGGGCCGGACCGTCTCCAGCAGCTCCGCCGCCTGCGCGCGCGAGACACCCTCGGGCATCTTGGCCATCAGCAGGGCCATGACGTCCACCGCGGTGAACTCCTGCGCCGCCTCGGCGTCCTCGAGCAGGACGTCCACCGCCGCGCCCACATGCGCGAACCGGCCGAGCAGCAGGGCCAGTTCGTCGAGGTCCACGCCCGCGCGCAGCTTCGCGCGCTCGCGGGCGCACCACGCGCGCAGCTCCTCGTGCCCGGTCGGGTTGTCGAGCAGCCCCGGCATCCGCCGCCGGCCCGTGGTCGACTGCGGACGGTATCGGTTGACCGTGGCGTCCACGTCGAGGTGGGCACGCACCCAGGCGCGCAGCTCGCGGGCGAAGCGCTCGTCGGCTTGGAGGTGCGCCAGCTCGGGCCGGCGGGCGACCAGGAGGGTGTTCAGGTGGGGCCACCCGAAGAGCTCCGGGGGATCGGCCACCGGAGCGCCGTGTTCCAGCAGCACGTCGATGAGATCGAGCGGTGTCTTGCCGGTCTGCCGCTCGCCGCGGCTCCAGTAGCGGAACTCCAGGGGAACGCCGTCGGCGGCCAGCCGGGGCGCGATCCGTTCCGCCAGGTCGTACACGAAGAGCCAGGGGCCGTCCTGGTCGCTGCCGTACCGGATGCAGTCGGCCAGCCAGGCGGCCGCCGCGCCGTCGGGCAGCCCCGGTGCCGCACCGGTGAGCAGGGGCAACGCGCCCGTGCGCGCCAGCAGTTGCGGCCACAGCGCACGGCCTTCCCCGAAGCTGCCCGGCCGCAGCTCCAGCACGTGGCGGAGTGTCTCGGGGCCGCGGTCGGCCAGCAGTTCCAGGGCCCGGCCCTTGAGGCACTCGGTCCAGAACTTCTCCTCTTCCAGCGTCACGCCGCCGGCCGCGAGGATCTCCTGCAGCAGAGTGGCCAGCTCCGCGTCGGGGGACAGACCGGCCGCCCTGGCGATCTTGCGGAGGTCCACGGCCAGCTGCGGATACGCCTCGGACGTCGCCCGGACGCGGCGGAGTACCACCGCACGGAACCGGGCAAGATCCGCCTCGGTCGCCACCCCCTTGACGGCCAGCTCGCGTGCCCGGGCCCGCAGGGCCGACGCGGGGAGGGCCTTCGCCCCGGCGTAGGTGAGGTAGCGGCCCTGGAGCCACTCCTGGTCGGCCTTGAGGCCCTGCAGGCGCTCGGTCTCGCGGGCGCGCCCGAACCAGGCGGCGGCCGTGGCCCCGTCGCCCTGTTGCAGGGCAAGGTCGGCGAGCTCGTCGAGGAGGGTGGCGAGGAGCGCGGGTGCCGTCTCCTGCGGTCCGCCGAGGACGCCGTCGACGTCGTGCTTGGTGACACGGCGCCAGTCATCGGTCGTGAGCTCCAGGGCACGGACCTTACGGGCCGCCGACTCCTCCTGGCCCGGGTGGGCGGCGATCACCCGCTCGGGGAAGGGGAGTTCACCGTCGGAGGCGTCCGGTATGCCGGTGGAGAAGAGACCGTCCGGCTCCCAGTGGGCGATGCGCATCAGGACGTCGCGGTACGGGATCACCTGTTCGGGCAGCAGCTGGGTCAGCGTATGGCCGCTGAACCCGGTGTAGGTACGGGCGAACAGGCCGCCCTCGCCCGCGTCGTCGGTGAGGGTGCTGCCCTCGCCCTCCAGGGCCGCCCGCCACAGGGGATCGGCATCCGCCAGCGCGCGGGGGACGCTCGCTCCCGTCCGAGCCCACTCGCGGGCCCAAACGAGGCACGCCGCGTCATGCTTCTCCAGGCGCTCGGCCGCGCTGTGCAAGGCGTCCAGGCCCGGCGCTCCGCGCAGCGCATCGGGAAGCTTCCGGAGCGCGCGCCCGTGTGGATTGCGGTAGACGACCTCCAGGGCGCCTGAAAGCTCCGCGGTGTAGCCGTCCTGTTCGACGCGGTGCCCCATGCGCCTTCCCCCCCGTTGCGTTGATCGTTGGGCCAAGCCTACGAGCGCCCACTGACACTGCGGCCACTGCCGCCGGACGGCAGGGGGCACGGGGCCCGCCCGGCGCGATTTGTCCCTGGCCGATGTATTCGTCAGTGATGCGGAGTGCGGCGGAGAGGCACCGTGCTCGGCCGTGGCGGCGCAAGGTCGGCCGCGCCCGCTTGCCTTCGGATTGTTAAAGTGCAACTCGCTTTCATACCGTTCCTGCTTCGTTTCTTGACGATGGGGGTGGAGGTGACGTTCACTTTCAGCCGTTCCGGGCCGGTCAGGGCGGCCCCTTGCGGAGGTACCTGAAAATGAATGCAGCACTGCGTCGTATAATCACCGGCGCAATGGCACTCTCCCTCGCCGCGCCATTGGCGGCCTGTGGAAACAGCGACGACACAGGTACTCATGAGGAGTCCATCGGACTGCTCCTGCCGGAGAGCAAAGCGTCTCGCTACGAGGCATTCGATCGCCGCATCATCACCAGCCGGATATCGATGCTGTGCCTCGAATGCAAGGTGGACTACCGCAACGCCGGCGCGCAAGTGGACATCCAGAAGAGCCAGTTCGAGGCGCTGGTGAAGAAGGGCGTCAAGGTCATCATCCTGGACCCGGTCGACGCCCAGGCCGCCAAGAGCTGGGTGGACGCGGCGGCCAAGAAGGGCGTCAAGGTCATCGCGTACGACCGGCTCGCCGAGGGCGATGTCGCGGCCTACGTGTCGTACGACAACGAAAAGATCGGCCAGCTGCAGGGCAAGGGCATCCTCGCCGCCCTCGGGTCGCAGGCGTCGAGCGCCGATGTCGTCATGCTGAACGGCTCGCCGACCGACCCGAATGCCCCGTCCTTCAAGAAGGGCGCCCACGAAATCCTCGACGGCAAGGTCCATAAGATCGTCTACGAGAAGGACATCCCCGACTGGTCCGCGTCGGAAGCCCGGGCGAAGCTGAACGACGTCATCAAGGACCGCGGCCCGGCCGGATTCGACGCCGTCTACTCGGCCAATGACGGGATGGCCGGCGGAGCCGCCGAAGCGCTGAAGTCGGCCGGCCTGAAGAATGTCCCGCTCGGCGGTCAGGACGCCGAACTCCCCGCGCTGCGGCGCCTGGTGAGCGGTGAGCAGTCGTTCACCATTTACAAGCAGGTCCGGCCGGAGGCCGAAACCGCCGCCGAGATCGCCTTCCGGCTTCTGCGGGGCAAGAGCATCAAATCCTTCACCCCGACGACCACCGACAGCAAGAGCAAGTCCGGGATCCCGGCCAAGCTCTTCAATGCGCAGATCGTCACCAAGAAGAATCTGGAGGCGACCGTGATCCGCGACGGCGCCGCTCCCGCCGACTGGATCTGCACCAAGGATCTGGCCGCGGCGTGCAAGGCGCTCGGCCTGGACTGACGCCTCCCGGCGCCGTCCGGGGCCCCATGGCGTACGGGCCTTTCACCGGAGGTATACGTACGTCATGAATGCCAATGAATCGGACCGCACCCCGGTCGGCAACGCCGACCAGCCCCTGGCGGGCAGCGTCGCCCTGGTGACCGGCGCCTCCAGCGGGATCGGCGAGGCGGCGGCGCTGTCGCTCGCCCGGCTGGGGTGTTCCGTGGCGATGGTCGCGCGCCGTACCGACCGGCTGACGGAACTCAGCGACGCGATCGGCACACACGGCGCGGCGGCGCTCCCGCTGACCGCCGACCTGAGCGCCCCGGGACAGGCGCGTCGGGCGGTCGAGGAGACGGTGCGCCGCTTCGGCCGGCTGGATGTGGTGGTGAACAACGCGGGGTACGGAGCCCGCGCCGCGGTGGAGGACAGTGATCTCGCCGACTGGGAGCGGATGGTCGATCTCAATCTCAAGGCCGTGCTCCACCTGTCGCATGCCGCGCTGCCGCATCTGCTGCGCGCGGCCGAGGACGACGTACGCGGCGTCGCCGACCTGGTGACCGTCAGCTCGGTCGCCGGGCGGCTGGCCCGGAAGAACAACAGCGTCTATTCGGCCACCAAGCACGCGGTGTGCTCGTTCAGCGATGCGCTGCGCCAGGAGGTGACCGGGCGGGGTGTACGGGTGGGGCTGGTCGAGCCGGGGATGACGACGACGGAGATGACGCTCGGCGGCGAGTCGGCGTTCGGGATGGCGCAGGAGAGCTGGCTGCGGGCGGAGGACGTCGCCCGTTCCATCAGCTTCATGATCACTCAGCCGCCGCATGTGGCGATCAACGAGATCATGGTGCGGCCGACCGCGCAGGAGCACTGACCGCGCCGGAGCCCCGACCACACGGGAGCATGTCCCGCCCGGCGGGTGCCCCGGCCCCCCTCCGGCTAGCGTCGGAACGGGGAACGGGAGCGGCGGCGAGGAGGTGGTGGCGGGCGCCATGTGGCCGGCCGTCCTGTTCGCGCTGCTCGCGGCGGCCGGCAATGGGCTGGCCACGGTGCTGCAGCGGCGCGCGGCCCGTACGGTGCCGCTGGCGCCGGGGCTGCGGCTGGGCCTGCTGGCCGATCTGTTCCACCGCGCGGCGTGGCTCGGCGGCATGCTCGCCGTCATCGTCGCCGCAGCCTGCCAGGCGCTGGCACTGTCACTGGGCGCGCTGTCGGTGGTGCAGCCGCTCTTCGTCCTGGAGCTGCCGCTCGCCCTGCTCATCGGCCGCGTACTTCTCGGCGGGCGGGTCTCGCGCGCGGGCTGGACCGGTGTCGGACTGCTGGTGGCCGGGCTGGGGTGCGCGCTGGCGGCGGCCGCGCCGACCGTCGGCACCGACCATGCCCCGTTCGACCGCTGGGTGGGCGCTCTGGTGGCCTGCGGCGCGGTCATCGTCCTGGCCGTCGGCGTGGCGCTGCGCCGGCCGGAGGGCGCGGTACGGGCGGCCGCCTTCGGCGCGTCGGCCGCCGTCGCCTACGCTCTGACCGCCGCACTGATGAAGGACGCGACGGACGTCTGGCAGCGCGGCGGCCCCGGCGAGTTCTTCCTGACCTGGCAGACCTACGGGTTCGCGGCCGTCGGCGTGCTGGCCCTGTTCCTCATGGAGAACGCCATGCAGTCCGGCCCGCTGACCGCCTCCCAGCCCGTCCTCACCCTCGGGGACGCGCTGGTCAGCCTGTCCCTGGGCGTCACCCTCTTCGACGAACGCGTCCGCACCGGCTGGTGGCTGGTCCCGGAAGCGCTGGGCGTCGCGCTGGTGCTCTGGGGCGCGGTACGGCTCTCCCGTGTCGCACTGACCCAGGAGGTGGTGGGCGGGCCGGGCGCCGGGGCCGCGGCCGAAGTCGGCGATGCCCGCGGCTGAGTCGGCAGCCGGGGGCCGCGCCGGTCACGTGGCGGGCCGCACGCTCCACCGTGGTCAGCGGGGTGAGCGTCCCCGGGCCCGGCACGGCGTAGCGGGTCCGGTCGGAGCCCTGGCGAACCGGCTGCGGCCCACCGGCCGTACGGTGCTCCTGAGCCTGCGCCCCGTCGCCCAGCGGCGACGGGACACAGGCTCAGGCCCGCTCCCCACGGTGTGGGACAGCGAGGGCACCGGCATCGGGCCGGCGATCAGCCCTTTGCGGCGGGCGCGTTGGCGGCCGTGACGTTCACGGCGGCCCAGGACTTGTTCACCGTCTTGTACTCGGTGCTCTTGGCCCCGTAGAGGTCCTTGGCGGCCTTCAGCGTCGCGGTCCGGGCGTCGTGGAAGTCGGTCGTGGAGACCATGTACCGGGTCATCGCCCGGTAGTAGATCGCCGTCGCCTTGGTCCGGCCGATGCCCTTCACCGTGGAGCCGTCAACGGTGGGGGAGTTGTATGCGACGCCGCCGATCACCTTCTTGCCGCTGCCCTCGGCGAGGAGGTAGTAGGCGTGCGAGGAGACGCCGGAGCCGGCGTGCACCTCGGTGTCGTAGGCCTCCTTCGACCAGTAGTCGATCGTCCCCTCGAGCTTGTCGAGGGACGGCTTGTCCAGGCGGCGCAGGAACTTCTGCTCGAGGCCGAGCTTCTCGCCCATCAGGTAGTTGGGCGGATTCTTGGGGTTGTTGGCGGAGAATTCGACCGAGCTGCCGAAGATGTCCGCCAGCGACTCGTTGAGGGCGCCCGGCTCGCCGAACTGGTTGCCCTCCTCGTCGACGCGGGTGGGCTGGAGGCCCGCGGTCGCGTCCACGACGCCGTGGGTGAGCTCATGGCCGGTGACGTCCAGCACGACCAGCGGCTTGGTGAAGGTCTTGCCGTCACCGTCGCCGTAGAGCATGCAGCCGCAGTCGGAGGACCAGAAGGCGTTGCCGACGTCCTTGCCGAAGTGCACCAGGGCGCGCGCCCCGCGGCCGTCGTTCTTGATGCCCTTGCGGCCGAAGGTCTTCTTGTAGAAGTCGAGCGTGCTCGTGATGCCGTACTGGGCGTCCACGGCGGCGGTGGCCCGGTCGCGTGTCGTGCCGTTGCCCCAGCGGTTGGTGGCGCTGGTGAACGCCTTGCCGTCGGCGAACTTCTCCAGTTCCTTGCCGCCCGCGTCGCGGGTCTCGGTGTTCCCGCGGGTGGAGTCCTTCAGCGTGAAGGACTTCTTCGCGGTCCGGGTGGTGGACAGCGGCACACTGCCGACGAAGAGGGACGTGCCGGTGCCGGTGGCCGCGCCGGGGTGGCCCTTGGCCGTCCTGCCCGCGGTGGCCGGGGCGGCGGTGCCGGTCAGCCCGGTCGCGGGGCTGAGCTTCTCGCCCCGCTTGCGGAGCTTGTCCTGTACGGCGGGCGAGAGGAAGGAGTCGTTGGCCGGGATGTTGCTGAGCACCGATCCCGTGGCGGCGTCGACGACGACCGTGCGGACACCGCCGGCCTCGTCGGCGCGGCTGTCGGTGACCTCCACCTGGTAGGCCAGTGCCGTACGGTGCGCGCGGGCGTCCACGACCAGTTCGGCCGTACGGGCCTGGCCCTGCGCGGCGGCGGCGGCCTTCGTCCGGGCCTGCCCGGCCGACAGCTTCGGGCTGGTGGAGGCGACCTCGACCGGTCGGCTCGACGCCCGGGTCACGTCCTGATAGGCGGACTTGGCGTCCAGGTGGACGACCAGGTCACCGCCGAGCACCGGCAGGCCGCGGTGGGTGCGCAGGAAGCGCACGTGCTGCTTGCCGTCCGGGTCGACCAGCAGGTCCGTGGCCTTGAGGGTGTCCTTCTTGCCGACACCGGTGGCGGCGGCGTGGGCGTACGCGGCGGCGCGGGCCGCGTCCACTGTCGCCGCGTGGGAGGGGGAGGCGGCGGGGGCCGATTCCTGGGTGACCGTGGGGGCCGCGATGGCGGTGCCCGCCACCCCTGCCGTGACGGTGGCGGCCGTCGTCACCGCGACGGCGATCGCCAGCCTGCGTATGTGGGGTCTACGCACTGATATGGGTCCTTTGTGCACAGGGGGCGGCCGGCTCGCCAACCACCCCTACGCGCGGCGCTGTTGAGCGCCGCGGGGGTCTGGCGACCCCGCGCACACCCTGCGGGACCTGGCATGGGCATGTAAAGCGAAAAAATCGTTTTTCGACTGGGTTACATCGAAATTTGACAATTGATCAGCTATGAGTAGCCATGAGGTGACCAACCGTGCTTCCGGTTCTTGCCGGGAGAGACCCCATGACGGGCGGGCGGGTTGCTCCGCCCGTGCTGAGACGTGCGTCTCACCGGATACCGGGGGACGACGGGACGAACGGGTCGCCTACGACCACCCGAGCCACTCGTACGCGGCCCGCGCCGTGAACTCCCCCTGGCCGCCCCTGAACAGCAGCCCCACGTGCGCAAACGCCGGATCGCCGGCCGTCTCCGTCACGTACGGGACCGCAATGCACCGCATCCCCGCCCGGTGTGCCGCCAGCGCGCCGGGCGGCGCGTCCTCCAGCACCACACACGTCCCGGGCGCGACGCCCATCCGGCGCGCGGCCTCCAGGAACACATCGGGCTCCGGTTTGCCGCGCGCCACCTCCTCCGCCGACACCGTCGTGGTCAGCAGCGCATTGAGCCCCGTACCGTCCAGCACCGCCTCGATCGCGGCACGCGACGACCCGGAGGCCACCGCCATCGGATGCCCGGCCGCGTGCAACTGCCGGACGAGCTCCCCCATCTCCGGGAAGACGGCGGTATGCGTACGCGCCAGCTCCAGATAGGCGCGGTTCTTGCCCGCCAGCAGCTCCTCGACCGGGGCGTCGATGCCGAACTCCCGGCGGAGAATCTCCAGTGTCTCGCGCGTCCCGATGCCGATGAAGCGGGCGTGGTGCTCCCAGCGGAAATCCGTCACCCCGTAGCCGGCCAGCAACCGACGGCCCGCCTCGTAGTAGTTCGGTTCGCTGTCCACCAGCGTGCCGTCGAGGTCGAAGATCACCGGAGTCGGCGGGGCGGGGTATCCGGTCGTCATGCGGCTCACCGAGGCGTGTTGCTACGGGTGCCGGTTCCGGAGCCCGCGCCGCCCACCGCCTCGACCAGCGGCAGCATCCGGTGCGGCACCCGCTCGCGCAGCGCCATCTCCGTACGGGTGCGGACCACGCCCGGCAGGCTGATCAGCCGCTGGATCACATCCTCGAGATGCGCCGCATCGCGGGCCACCACCCGGGTCAGCAGATCCCCGCCCCCGGTCGTCGAGAACGCCTCGATGATCTGCGGCACCTCCGCCAGCGCGGTGGCCACCTCCTCCAGGTGCCCCTGTGTCACCTCGATGTGCACAAAGGCGAGTACGGGGTGCCCCAGCGCGGCCGGTGACAGCCGCGGGCTGTACGCCGTGATCACCCCGTCCCGCTCCATCCGGTCCAGCCGCGCCTGCACCGTCCCGCGGGCCACGCCGAGGACCCGGGCGTACTCCCGCACGCTGGTGCGCGGCTGCTCCAGCAGCAGCCGGAGAATCTTGGCGTCCAGGGCGTCGACGGGCATGGCCGGACGGAATCCTTACGGTCGGAGGGTGGGGGCGGCTGCGGTCTCTGGACTGTACCAATGGCGCGCCGAGCGGCCGTCTGACGACATTTCAGTCGTGCCTGACCTGCGCCAGGGGTGTGTGTTCAGGTCAGCGGTGCGCCCGGTAGATTCCGTGCCGCTGCTGTCCAGGCGCGGCTCACGCCGGTGTCGTCTTACGGGGGATTTCCACGTGTTCGGAATTGTCAGGCCCTGCTCCCATCGCCTCTCCCAAGGGCTGAAGGCGGAGTGGATGGCCCATCTGTGCGGTCTCTGCCTCGCCCTGCGGGCCGATCACGGGCAGTTCGCTCGGGTCGTCACGAACTACGACGGTCTCATCGTGTCCGTCCTGACGGATGCTCAGACCGGTACGGCGGGCGCCGCGCGCCGTACCGCAGGGCCCTGCCCGCTGCGCGGCATGCGCACCGCTTCGGTGGCGAAGGGGGAGGGCGCGCGGCTGGCGGCCTCGGTGTCCCTCGTCCTGGCCTCGGCGAAGATACGCGACCACGTCGCCGACAGGAACGGCATGCTGCGCCGCCGCCCGGTGGCCGCCGCGGCGCGCAAGGTTGCCGCGGGCTGGGACCGGGCCGGGGCGCGTACCGGTGCCACGCTCGGCTTCGACACCGCCGTACTCGTCGATGCGGTCGACCGCCAGGTGGGCATCGAGGAGCTGGCCGGCCCCGGCACCGCGCTGACCGTCATCACGGAACCGACCGAGACGGCGACCGCCGCGGCCTTCGCGCACACCGCCGTCCTGGCCGGCCGGCCGGGCAACGCGGCGCCGCTGGCCGAGGCCGGGCGGCTCTTCGGACGGCTTGCGCACCTCCTCGACGCCGTGGAGGACCGCGCGGCCGACGCCGCCGAGGGTGCCTGGAACCCGCTCACCGCCACCGGCGCCACCACCGCGCAGGCCCGCCTGCTGTGCGACGACGCCGTGCACGGCATCCGCCTCGCGCTGCGCGATGTGGAGTTCGCCGACTCCGCCCTGGTGCATGTGCTGCTGGTGCACGAACTGCGGCGCTCGGTGGACCGCGTGTTCGGGACGGGGACGTGCTCCCATCAGGGGCACGGGGCGCCGGGTGACGGCCGGCCGCCCCAGTACGGACAGCAGCCTCCGCAGTACGGCCAGGCGCCGGCCGGTGGCCCGTACGTCCAGGGGCAGCAGCTGAACGGCCCGCAGGCCCCGTACGCCGGGGGCCCGGTGCCGCCGGGCGGTTCCGGTGGCGGCCACGGCGGCCACGGCGGCGGTTCGGGCGGCGGGGAAGGCGGGACACCGCAGTTCCCGAAGCCGCCGAAGAAGCCCCGTGGTCTCATCGCGGGCTGCGCGGTCGCCATCGGGCTGTGCTGCACCTGTCAGCTCTGCTGCACCGAGCACGAGGGACCCTGGTCGCGCAAGAAGCGCGAGCCGTGGTGCGACAGCTGCGACTGCTGTGACTGCGATTGCTGCAGTTGCGGCGATGGTGACGGCTGCGGTTGCTGTGACTGCTGCAGCTGCTGCGATTGCGGCTAGCCTCCGCCCGCCCCCGCCGGTCACCGCCGTCGAGCGGCAGTGGTCCGTTGGCCTACAGCCGGCGCACGCCATACGTGCCCGGCTGGGCCAATGGCCCAGCATTTCCGACGCCGGTTGAGCCAAGTGGCGTCCGGATGGTGTGATCTTCCCGTCGATGGCGCTGCGGATTCCGCGGCGCCTTTTTCATGGAGAAGCGCCGAGGAGCCCTGGACCGTGCTGAAGAGGATGTTCGTCGCCCCGGACCCGGGACGGCTGCGGCTGCGCAGCGCGGCCCGAGCGGTTCTCGGCATCGGACCGGCCGTGACCGTTGCGGGCCTCGCCGGTCACTCCCTCATTGCGGCCATCGCAGGCGGCCTCGCCGCGCTGCTCGCGCTCTTCACGGTCACCGACGCCACGGTCCGGGGCCAGGCCGTGACCACGGCCTGGCTGCCCGCCGTCGGCTTCCCGGTGCTCGCGCTGGCGACGGTGCTGCACGACCACCCCCTGGCGCGCGATGCCGCATTCCTCGGCATCGTGGGCGCCGGGGTGTACGCGCGCCGCTGGGGGCCGCGCGGCCATGCCCTGGGGATCTTCGCGTTCATGATGTTCTTCATGGCGCAGTTCCTGCGCGCCGTGCCGGCCCACCTGCCCGAGCTCTACGCCGCCATCGCGCTCTCGCTGGTCGTCTCGTCGGCGGTCCGCTTCGGCGCCTGGTGCTACGAGCGGCGCTTCCCCGCGCCCACGGTCCCCGCACCGCCGGTCGCCCGCGGCCTCGCCCGGACGACCACCCGCCAGGCGGTCCAGGCGACCGCCGCCTGCGCCTTCGCGCTCGGCGTCGGCCAGATCCTGTCCGCGGACCGCTGGTACTGGGCCGTCGTCACCGCCTGGTGGATCTTCGTCAACACCTCCTCGCGCGGCGAAACACTGGTCCGCGGCTTCCGCCGGGTGCTCGGTACCTTCGCCGGCATCGCCGCGGGCCTGCTGGTCGCCGTCCCGCTGCACGGCGCACCCGTCCCCACCGCCGCACTCGTCGCTGTCTGCGTCTTCGGCATCTTCTACACCGCGGGCCCGTCCTACAGCTGGATGATGTTCTTCGTGACCGTCATGGCGGGCCTGCTCTACGGCCTGCTCGGCGTGCTGCACCCCGGTCTGCTCGCGCTCCGCTTCGCACAGACCGCCGTCGGCGCGACCGGGGCGGCGCTGGCCGTCGCGCTCGTCCTGCCGGTCACCACGCATGCCGCGACGGACGGCTGGATCCAGCGTGCCGTGCACTGCGTACGGGACTGCACGGCGGTATCCGCCCGCCGGCTGGCCGGTGACGCGGCGGCCGACCCGTCGCCGTATGTCGCCGAGCTCGAGCTCCTGCTGGGCCGGGTACGGCTCTCGCTCGTCCCTCTGCTGCACCCGCTCAATCCGCTGCGCCACCGGAAGGCCCGCGCCCGCCAGGTGATGGCCTGCCTCGACGACTGCGCCGCCCAGGTCAGGGGCCTGGCCGAGGTCGCCGCCGACCCGGCCGCCTCGCACGACGCCCGGCTGACCGCCGCCTGCCAGCGCGTGGAGACCGTCGTGGGCGCCCTGTTCGCGCCGGGCGCGCAGCCCGCCGTCGCCCCTGCCGCGCTCATTGCCGCCCCGCACCACCACCCCGGCGCCGAACGCGCCCTGGCCCACCTCCACGGCCTGGAGTCCGCGCTCACCGCCCTCGCCCAGCCGGTCCGCAGCTCCCCGCGCGCCCCGTTCGCGCCCTCCTGACACCCCACCGGCCACGCGTCACCCCGCCGCCACACACCCGCACACGGCCCACGGACGGGTACCGGCCAACCCCGCAGGCGCCGCGTCCCCGGCTGTTAGCGTCGCCCGCACCTCTATCGGGCAGGCGGACGAAGGGCGGACCCATGGGGACGACGGACAGCGGCCGGCGCGCGTACATCGGATCCTTCACCACGGCAGGCGGCCTCGGCATCACCACGGCGGACGTGGACCCGGCGACCGGCGCGCTCACCCTGCGGCACTCCACCGACGCCGTCCCCAACCCCTCCTACCTGGCCCCCAGCCCCGACGGGCGGTACCTCTACGCGGTCAGCGAGCTCCCCGACGGCGCGGCGGCGGCCTTCGCCCTCACCCCGGAGGGACCCGTACCGCTCGGACCCGCCGTCCCGGTGGGCGGCGCCGACCCCACCCACCTCACCCTGGCCGCGGGCCGGCTGCTCACCGCCAACTACAGCTCCGGCAGCGTCAGTTCGCTCCCCGTACGGGCCGACGGCACCCTCGGCGCCCCCGCCGCCGTGCTTCACCACCGGGGCAGCGGCCCCCGGCGCGACCGCCAGGAGGGCCCGCATGCGCATGCCGTGCTGCCGGATCCAGGTGGCCGCTGGCTGCTGAGCGTCGACCTCGGTACGGACTCGGTCCGCGTCTGCGTCCTCGACGGCGCCGACGGGACGCCGGCCGTACACGACGAAGTGGCGCTGCGGCCCGGCAGCGGACCGCGCCATCTCGCCTTCCATCCGCGCGGCGACCGCGCCTACGTCATCAATGAACTCGACCCGACCGTCACGCTCTGCCAATGGGACGCCGTCGCAGGCACCCTCACACCCCTCGGCGAGACCCGACTGCTCCCGGACGGGACCGACGCGGGCTCCGCCTCCCAGGACTCGTCGAAGAGCGGAGGCGGAACGCAGTCGAGCGGAACCTTCCCCTCCGAATTGGTCGTTTCCCCGGACGGCCGGTTCGCCTGGGCCGCCAACCGGGGCCACGACAGCATCTCCGTACTGGCCGTCGACCCCTCGGGCGATTCCGCGAGGCTCCGTACGACCGTCCCCTGCGGCGGCCACTGGCCCCGTGACCTGGCGCTGCACCCCGACGGCCGGTACCTCTACGCCGCCAACGAACGCTCCGGCGACGTCACATGGTTCACCCTCGACCCGGATACGGGCATCCCCGCACGGTCCGGATCCGTGGACGCCCCGGCGGCCTCCTGCGTGGTGTTCGTCTGACTCGCCCTTCGTCCGGTGCGCACGTGCCCTGACCGGCCGTCACCCCTGCGGGAACTGCCCGCCGAAATACACCTGGGTCTCGGTCACCCGGCCCTCCCGGACCGTCATCACCTCGACATTGCGATGGCGTTCGCCGGTCGTGAGCTCGTACTCGTAGCGGACGAAGACCTGGTCGCCGTCGGCGGGCACGGTGTCGAGGATCTCCTGGGAACGGAACCGGTGCGCCGTGGGGAAGCAGCGCGCGAAGAACGCGGCCTTGTCGATGTGGTCGTCCAGCGGACTGGTGAAGACGAAATCCTCGGCGAGCAGCCGGTCCATTGCCTCGCGGTCCTGGGCGAGATAGCTCGCGAAACAGGCCCGGACGACATCGGCGTTCGACATGGCGCTTCCTCCCGGAGGCGGACCCGCGCGCGGCGCGGGCAGGGCTTCTCACGTGGTCCGTCGTGCGCTCCGTGCACCGTAGCCGCCAGACAGCCGGGAAACGCCCTGACGGCGCCGCTCGCGGCCGCGCGGCGCCCCGGACGCCCGTACCGCGCCCGGCCCCATCCCAGGGCGTCTGAGGGGCATCTGCGCCGCTCAGTGCCCCTGCTCCGCACCCGGACACGGCGAAGGGCCGCCCCGCGCACTGCGCGGGGCGGCCCTTCACGGTCTGCCGCGGAGACGTGCTCTAGCGCATGACCGGCGCACCCTGCTCCAGGGTGATGCCCACCGCCGCCGCATAGTTCGACAGCACCAGCCGGCCCACCGCGCCGTAGGCGCCGAGTGCCTCCGCCGATGCGCAGTCCGCCTCCGCCGCGGCCGCCCCCAGCAGGCCGTCGGCGAGTTCGGGGCCGATCAGGTACGGGGCCAGCGCCAGCTGCTGCGAACCGGAGCCGCGCAACTGCTCGGCCGTACGGGCGATGGCGCCCTCCTCGTCCAGCCCGGCGGCCAGCACCGGCACGGCCAGCCGCGCCGAGAGCAGCATGCCGGTGATCCCGGCGGCCTGTACGGCCTCTTCGCCGCCCACGGTGGCCAGGATGATGCCGTCCGCGGCGGTGGCGACGGTGAACAGCCGGGCACGGTCGGCGCGCGCCAGACCGGCCTCGGAGAGCCGCACGTGCAGCGCCTCGGCGAGCAGCGGGTGCGGGCCGAGGACATCGGTCAGGTCGGCGCCGGAGCCGCTGTTCATGATGGCCTGGCGTATCCGGCGGAGCAGGGAGCTGTCCGGACCTGCCAGCAGCGGCACGACCACCGCGGCGGGCTGGTCGGCCGGACCGTCGTGGCCGATCCGGGCCTTCTGCTCGGCGCCGGCCCGGGCCAGTACGGCCTCCAGCGCCGGGAACTCGCCGTCGCCACCGTCGACATAGCCGATCCGGGCGTCGAGACCGGGCAGCTCGGAGCGGGCGATGCTGGAGACCTCGTCCGCCAGGCTGCGGGAGGCGGGGGTGGGGGTGCCGGGCACGGCCAGCACCAGGGCCGGTGCGCCCTCGGGTGCGGCGAGCGGCTCCGGCTTGCGGTGGCGGCCGGACTGCCGTGCGCGCGGCATTCGTACAGGCAGGCCGGGTGCGGCCCCCGGGCTCGGGGATTCGGCGTCAAAATAGGGCGAGCCAGGTGCGGGCCCAGTGGGGGAACTCATGGCGCCGCATGCTAACGCCTCGGACCCCTCCCGCGCCGAGGGAGGGTTCGCCGTCGAGGTATCCGTCCCGATTTATCCCGCGCGTCAAGGTGGTGCAATCACCCCACAGGGCATGTGATCTGCAACAACTTGCCGTCGGCGGGCAGTACCAGGCTGTTGTGGGCCAGCGCCGCGGCGATGGTCAGGGCCCCGTCGAGGGGGCTGCCGGCGGCCGTCTCCCGGTGGGCGTCCGGCAGCCGTGCGGTGAGCGCCGTACGCAGCGGGGCCAGCAGCGGCTCGCCGATCCGGAACAGGCCGCCGGTCAGCGCCACCGTGCGGGGTCCGCCCGGCGGGCAGACCGCGGCCGCGGCATCGGCGATATGGCGCGCGGCGTCCTCCAGGATGCCCGCGGCCACCGGGTCGTCGGCGGCGCAGCGTGCCACCTCCGGTGCGAACGAAGCGAGGACGGCGGGCCGGTCGGGCCGGGGATAGAGCGCGCCGGGCAGTGCGCCGACCGGTCCGAACTCCGCCTCCGCGCGGGCCAGCAGAGCGCGCGAGCCGCCCGGCCGGCCGTCGTGCGCGCGCATCGCGGCCTCCAGTCCGGCGCGGCCGATCCATGCGCCGCCGCCGCAGTCGCCCAGCAGGTGGCCCCAGCCGTCGGCGCGGCGCCAGCCGCCCGCCGCCGTCAGGTCCGTCCCCATGGCGATCATGCCGGTGCCCGCCGCGACCACGGCACCCGGCCGTTGGCCCAGTGCCCCGGCGTACGCGGTGACCGCATCGGCCGCCAGCGCCAGGTGAACCGCCCCGAACGCCGTCGCCAGCGCCCCCGGCAGCCGGGCGCGCAGATCGTCCCCGAGCGTGGCCATCCCGGCGGCGCCCACACAGATGGCGGCCGGGCCGTCCGCGCCCGTCTCGCGCAGCAACTCCTCGGCGGCGGGCACCAGTTGGGACAGGAGATGGGCCGCATCGATCCCGGCGGGGCCGGTGTGGACCGGCTCCTGCGTGGTACGGGTGGCCAGGGGCCGGGGCGGCCGGCCGTCGTCGGCGCGGGCGAGCGCGATCCGCAGTCCCGAGCCGCCCGAGTCGGCTCCCAGGACGAACGGGCCGGGCGCCCGGAGCCGGGCGCGGGGCTCAGCCAAGGCCGCGGGCATCCTGCTTGAGGGCGGTGTCGACGGTCAGCGCCGTGGCGACCACCAGGCTCAGCAGCGGGTCGGGGAGCTGCCGGTGGATCTGCAGCACGTAGTGGTCCGCGGTGGTGAACATCGTCTTGGCCGGCCCCTCCCAGGTCTTGGTGATCCGGGCGACCTCGGTGTCGGTGTGGTCCACGATCGCAAAGTTCCAGGCGCGCCAGTTCTCCGCCTTGATGGCGCCGACCTGATGGCCGCCCGCCGTCATCGAGAAGTTGATCTTCCCGATGGCGTTCTGCTGCACGATCTCACCGACCGGCTGCCCGCCCGGGCGCTCCACCAGCACCTTGGACTTGATGATCTTCGCGGGCCGGGTCAGCACCAGCTGCGGCTGCCCGTACGCGTCGCGGATCTCCAGCTTGTGGGTCATGTACTGATCTAGGCTGGAGGCGACCCGCAGCACCTTCTTGGTCGTGCTCTGGCCGACCTGGACGACCGTGCCGAGGGAGTTGCCGTGCTGGTCGAAGACGCCGTACTCGTTGGTGACCTCGATCAGCTTGGCCTTCTGGTTCACGACGAGGACCGGCTCGGTGAACAGGGAACCGCCGCCCGGACCGGCAGGCGCGGCTCCGGCCTGCTCCTGGACCTGGTGTTGCACGGCCGGGTCGGCGCCCGGTCGGCCCGGATACGGGGCCTGCTTCTGGAGGGCCTGCGGCTGTGCGGTCCGGGCCGCCGACTGTGCGTGATGAGACGCGGGCTGCTGTGGTGCCGGTTGCGCCGCCTGGGGCATCGGCTGCGGCTGGGCCTGGACCGGTGCCTGCGGCTGTTGTCCCGGATGGGTGTGTTCGGTCCACTGCGAGCCGTCCCACCAGCGCAGTTGCTGGGGGGTGCCCTGCGGGTCGGCGTACCAGCCCGCAGGGATGTGCGCGTTTGTCATGCGGGAACACTAGGCGCTGTCGTCGAACTCCCGCCTGCCTCGCGACGCTCCCCCAGCCAACGCTGGGAGGTGCCCCCAGGCGCGCGCTCCCCACGCCTGAACGGCGCGGGGGGACCCCCGTCCCGCGCCCTTGAGGCGTGGGGGAGATCGGAGTGCATTAGACGCCGCGAGGCCCGCCCTCCGGGCGAACGACGGGAGTTCGACGACAGGGCCTGACGCCCGGGTTCAGGGCAGCCTCCAGTCCACGGGCTGCGCCCCCTGCCGCACCAGCAGATCGTTCACCCGGCTGAACGGCCGCGACCCGAAGAAGCCCCGGTCGGCGGACATGGGGGAGGGGTGCGCCGACTCGACGGCCGGCAGATCGCCGAGCAGCGGCCGCAGATTGCGCGCATCGCGCCCCCACAGAACCGACACCAGCGGGCGGCCACGCGCCACCAGCGCGCGGATGGCCTGCTCGGTGATCGCCTCCCAGCCCTTGCCGCGGTGGGCCGCAGGCTTGCGGGGCGCGGTGGTCAGCGCCCTGTTCAGCAGCAGCACGCCCTGCTCGGTCCAGGGGGTGAGGTCGCCGTTGGACGGCCGCGGCATCCCGAGGTCGGAGTGCAGCTCGCGGAAGATGTTCTCCAGGCTCCCCGGCAGTGGGCGGACGTCCGGCGCCACCGAGAAGCTCAGCCCGACCGCATGCCCCGGCGTGGGGTAGGGGTCCTGCCCGACGATGAGCACCCGCACCTCGTCGAAGGGCTGTTGGAAGGCGCGCAGCACATTGCTGCCGGCCGGGAGGTACGTACGTCCCGCGGCGATCTCCGCCCGCAGGAAGTCGCCCATCGCGGCGATCTGTCCGGCGACGGGCTCAAGTGCCTTGGCCCAGCCCGGTTCAACGCTGTCATGAAGAGGTCGTGCAGCCACGCGATCACCCTACTGGCTCAGCGCCGCTCCCCTTCAATCCATGGCCTTGGCTCACCCCACGGCAGCCGCCCGTACGCACAGCACATCCGGCAGATGGGAGGCGACCTGCTGCCAGCTGTCGCCGTCGTCCGCGCTGGCGTAGACCTCGCCGTTGCGGTTGCCGAAGTAGACGCCCGCGGGGTCGGTGTCGTCGACCGACAGCGCATCCCGCAGCACCGTGCCGTAGTGGTCCTCCTGGGGCAGCCCCGCGCTCTGCGCCTCCCAGCTCCGGCCGGCGTCGGCCGTGCGGTAGACCCGGCAGCGGTGGCCGGCCGGCACCCGGTCGATATCGGCGGTGATGGGGAAGAGGTAGGCGACATCCCCCTTGCGCGGATGCGCGGCCACCGCGAAGCCGAAGTCGGAGGGCAGCCCGCTGCCGATGTCCGTCCACCCGGCGCCCGCGTCGTCGCTGCGGTAGACGCCCCAGTGGTTCTGCAGATACAGCCGGTCGCGGTTCACCGGGTCCTGCGCGATCTTGTGGACGCACTGGCCGAATTCGGGGTGCTGGTCGGGCAGGAAGACCGCCTTGACGCCGTGGTTCGACGGCGCCCAGCTCGTGCCGCCGTCGAGGGTGCGGAACACCCCGGCCGCGGAGACCGCGACGGTCACCGCGTCGGCGTCCCGCGGGTCGGTGATCACCGTATGGACGGCCAGCCCACCGCCGCCCGGCACCCATTGCTCCCGGCTCGGGTGGTCCCACAGCGGCCGTACCAGCTCGAACGTCTCGCCGCGGTCCGCCGACCGGAACAGCCCGCCGGGCTCGGTGCCCGCGTACACCACATCGGGGGCGGCCGGACCCGCCGGATGCAGCTGCCACACCCGCTCCAGCGAAGTCCCGGTGTACTGCGGGTACTTGACCGCCGGGCGGGACGGTTCCTGCCAGCTCTCGCCGAGGTCGTCGGAGTGGAACACCGACGGGCCCCAGTGGGTGCTGTCGGCCCCGGCCAGCAGCCGGGGTCTCGGGCCGCGGGTGTCGATCGCGAGCGAATAGACCGCCTGCGCGGCGAAATGCGGGCCGCTCAATTCCCACCCGTCATGCCGCCGCCGGCCCAGGAAGAGGCCCTTGCGGGTGCCCACCGCAAGGAGTACGTCCGTCATGCCAAGCACCTCCGAAACGCCGTTGTCTCAGGTAGTGGTCAGTGTGCACCCGACCACTGACAACGGCGTCCCGGCGTGTGTCCGTGCAGGTCAGACGGCCCGGTGGTACTGCTGCGGGGTCGCCACCCCGGCGCCCAGCTCGCGGGCCGCATGGCGCACGAAGGACGGGTTGCGCAGCAGCTCGCGGCCGAGCAGCACCACATCCGCCTGACCGTCCGCCACGATCTTCTCGGCCTGCCGCGTCTCGGTGATCAGCCCCACGGCGCCGACCGGCAGCGCGGTCTCCCGCTTGACCCGCTCGGCGAACGGCACCTGGTATCCCGGCCCGGTCGCGATACGGGCCCGCGGCGCATTGCCGCCCGTGGAGGTGTCCAGCAGATCCACCCCGTGGGCCAGCAGGTCCGCGGCGAAGCGCACGGTGTCGTCGGCGGTCCAGCCCTCGCGCTCGTCGTCCTCGTTCTCGGTCAGCCAGTCGGTCGCCGAGATACGGAACAGCAGGGGCAGCTCCTCGGGCCACACGGCGCGCACCGCGTCCACCACCTCGAGGGCGAAGCGGGTCCGGTTCTCGTACGAGCCGCCGTACTCGTCGGTGCGGTGGTTGGTGTGCGGCGACAGGAACTGGCCGATCAGATAGCCGTGCGCGCCGTGCACCTCGGCCACCTGGAAGCCGGCGTCCAGCGCCCGGCGCGCGGCGTCCGCGAACTGCCCGACGATCTCCCGTATCCGCGCCGCGCTGAGCCCGTCGGGGGCCGGGTGCCCCTCGTCGAACGGCAGCGGGCTCGGCGCGACCGTGGTCCAGCCGCCCTCATCGGAGGCCAGCGGGCCGCCGCCGCGCCAGGTGGCGTCGGTGGACGCCTTGCGGCCGGCGTGCGCGAGCTGAATACCGGGGACGGTGCCCTGCTCCTTGAGGAAGGCGGTGATCCGGCGCAGCGCCGCCACCTGGCGGTCGTTCCAGATCCCCAGGTCGTACGGGCTGATCCGGCCCTCCGGGCTGACGGCGGTGGCCTCGGTGAGGATCAGCCCGGTGCCGCCGGCCGCCCGCGCCGCGTAGTGGGCGAAGTGCCAGTCGTTCGCGACGCCCGCGTCGGGCCCGGTGGCCGCCGCGGAGTACTGGCACATCGGTGCCATCCAGAGGCGGTTGGCGATGGTCAGGGACCGCAGGGTGATGGGCTGGAACAGCGTGCTCACGGCAATCTCCGGGGTTCGGTTTCGCAAGGGCTTGGGCTTGCCTGCGGTCGTACGATAAGCGTCGTACTACGGTGGATGTCAAACTACGAAGGTTCTCGTACAATGGAGTCTCCGCCGACCGCGCCGCACGCACTCCGGGAGCCGACATGACGACCCACACGACGTCCAGGGCGTCCCAGGGCACGCCATCCGGCTCCCGGTCGCTGGAGCACCCGGCGCGCGAGGACATCCGGCTCGCCGACGTCCTGCACGCCCTCGCCGACCCGATGCGGCTACGGATCGTGTGCGCGCTGGCCGCCGCCGAGGGCGAGCTGAACTGCGCCGATATCGAGCTGCCGGTCAGCAAGTCGACCTGTACGCACCACTATCGGGTGTTGCGCGAGCACGGCGTCATCCAGCAGATCTACCGGGGCACCGCCAAGATGAACGGGCTGCGGCGGGCCGACCTGGACACCCTCTTCCCGGGCCTGATCGACGGCGTGCTGCGCGCGGCGGACCTCCAGGCCCGGCGCCTCGGCGACGGCTGATCTTCTTCCGTACGGCCTCCCGTACGGCTTCCCTTGCGGCCTCCCGTACGGCCTCGGGCGCCGGGCCGCTCACCCGGTTGCGCGCGCCGCGTCCAACAGCCCTTCCCAGTCCGGCAGTTTGACGGTCCCGCGGCCCAGCTGGTGACCCCAGTCCGCCTCCGCGGCCTCGATGGCCAGCCACCCTGCCCAGGGCACCGGCGTCTGTCCCGTCAGCCGCAGCGCCGCCACCGGGTCGTCGGCCGTGTCGCGCTCCGCCAGTGCGGCGGCATCCTCCAGCAGCGACGCCGTGGTCTCCTTCGCGCACGGCCGGTTGGTGCCGATCACCCCGGTGGGGCCGCGCTTGATCCAGCCCGCCACATAGGCGCCGGGGCACGGCACCCCGTCCCGCAGCACCCGCCCCGCCAGATGCGGCACCGTCCCGCGCGTCTCGTCGAACGGCAGGCCCGCCTGCGGCGTCCCCCGGTAGCCGACCGAGCGCAGCACCAACTGCCCCTCGATGTCCTCGAATTCACCGGTCCCGGTGACCCCGCCGTGCCCGTCCGGTGCCGTCCGCTCGAACCGCACCGCCCGCACCCCGGTGGCGGCGTCCCCGACCACCTCGGCCGGCCGCAGGAAGAACCGCAGATGGATCCGCCGCGTCGGCCCCGGCCCCGCCGCCCCCTCGGCCGTCCGCTCCGCCCAGCCGCGCAGCACCTCGACGTTCCGCCGCCCCACGGCCGGCAGGCCGCTCGGATCGCCGTACGCCGGGTCCAGCGCCAGCTCCTCGGGCCGTACGAGCACCTGCGTACCCGGCAGCGACCCCAGCTCCCGCAGCTCCTTGGTGGTGAACTTGGCCTGCGAGGGGCCGCGTCGGCCCACCATCCAGACATCCTCGATACGGCTGTCGGCGAGCGCGCCGAGCGCCCCCTGGGGCATGTCGGTGGTGGCGAGCTCCGCGGCGCCGCGGGCCAGGATCCGGGCCACATCGACAGCCACATTGCCCACACCGATCACGACCGCGGAGCGGGCCGCCAGGGCGAAGCGGGCGGCCGCGGCATCCGGATGTGCGCTGTACCAGGCGACGAAGTCGGTCGCGGAGTGGCTGCCGGGGAGGTTCTCGCCGGGGATGCCGAGGTGGCGGTCGGTGGCGGCGCCCACGCAGAACACCACCGCATGGAAGATCTCGTGCAGCTCCCGCAGCCCCAGCCCCGGTGCGCCCACCTCCACATTCCCCAGGAAATGCACCTGGGGGTGCTCCAGCACCGTCCGCAGATTGCCCTGCAGTGACTTGATCTTCTCGTGGTCCGGTGCGACGCCGTAGCGCACCAGACCGTACGGGCACGGCAGCCGGTCCAGGACATAGACCTCGATATCCGGTACGGCCTGCTGTTCGACCAGGGACTGCGCGGTGTACACACCGCTCGGTCCCGATCCGATGACTGCGACACGAAGCACGGGTGGCCCCTTCCGCGGAGTACCCCCAGGATCGCACCGGCGGGCCCACGGCGGGAGATGAGCTATCGGGGTTGCTCCCGGGTGTGATGAGCGTGCCGCGCCCCTGGGGCTGATGTACAGGGAGCTACGTTTTTCCCTGTGTCGGAAAGTGACTTTTGTACCGTTAATAGCCGATATAAAGCCCAAGGCGCGGCCGGGGAGTGGCCTGCCTGGGAGCTCCAGGGGTACGGCACGGCCGCACCCGCTCCCGAGCCCGTCGACCCCGACGACCCGGACGTCGTCCTCGGGCTCGAGACCGCGCCGCCCCGGCTCGACCCGCTGGGCCCCTGGTTCAGCGCCCGGCTGACCTTCGCCGACGGCGCCCGGATCGATGTCCTGGTGGCCGTCTCCGACGACGGCCTCACCGTCGAGGACATGCGCGCCGATCCGCCGCTGACGCTCGACGAGCTCGCCACTCTGGGGCGCTGGATCGACGGGCCCCTGGACGATGCGTGTCGGCTGGCGACAGGGCGGCCGCGGAAGGGGCGCACCCCGGAGGAGTGGCACCAGGAGCCTGGGCAGGACCTGGGTCAGGACCTGGGGGCGCACCGGGACGAGGCGGGCGACGGGGCGCCCGCACAGGAGGTGGCGACGCCCCCGGTGGAGGCTGCCGTCCACGGTGAGGGCGCGCTCTGCGGCCAGGGTGAGCGCCTCGGCGACGCCGACCGTACGGCCGCCGTGTGCGACCGCACCCCACGGCCCGCCGAACCGGCCGATGCCCCCGATTCCGCCGAGGCGCCCGAATCCGCCGGGCCCCCCGAACGTGCCGAGCAGCCCGTCGGCCCCAGAGCCCCGGCCGCCCCGCCCGCCGACCCCGGAGCCCCGCCCGCCGTCCTCGCCCGGTCGCGCGTCAGCGAGCGCCGCAGGCTCGCCGCGGACGCCTACCGGACGGCCCAGCGGACCGGCCAGGACCCGGTCCTGGCGGTCATGAACGCCACCGGCCGTAACCGCCGCAGATCACTGCGCCTGATCGCCGGTGCCCGCGACGAAGGGTTCCTGACACCTCGTCACAACAAGCGCTGAACTCGCCCCTCCGGCCGCTCCTGCGGCGGCACCCCCAGCTCCCACTCCAGCCCGTACCGCTGGAACAGCTCGGCGCGCATCAGGTCCCGCGAGACCGGCGCCCCCGGCAGCAGTATCGGCACCACCGAACCCATCAACTGCGCCCGCAGCAGCGGATAGTCGGCGTCGGGATCGGGCGATCCGTACGCGACGACCACGCCCCGCAGCAGCTGCGCCAGCCGCTGTTGTTCGGGGCACTGGATGAATCCCTCGGCTGTCAGGATCCCGGCCATATGGGTCCGCATCAGCACCGGGTGGTCGTGCGCCAGTCCGAGGATCGCATCGATGGCGCGCGCCATCAGCTCGCGTCCCGCGTCCGGCCCGCTCGGCTCCGGCTCGCGTTCCAGCGCCGCCTGGAGCGTCAGATGCATCAGCCGGTGCACGGCCGACTGCAGCAGCTGGCGCTTACCGGGGAAGTAGTACGAGACCAGACCGCGGGCGGCCCCCGCGCGCTGCGCGATATCGCCGAGCGTCGTCGCCTCGAATCCGCGCTCGCCCACCAGCTCGACGGTCGCTTGGAGCAGCCGCTCCCGGGAGCGCCGTCGCAGCGCTTCATTGACCGATGCGCTCCGGGGGGACATGCTGTACTCCTGCGTTGACTGGCTGGGAGCCAGTATACTCGGCAGGCCCCGGATATCTGCCGCTCAGCAGGGATCCGGTCAAGCTGCCTGATTCGGGCGACGCGGGGGATCGCCCGAATCGGGCGGTGGGGCGTCGGCAGGTGCCGTACGCCGGGCTGCGGCCCGTACCCCGATTCCGGCCTCGGCCCGCAGCCCTCGGTCCTCGGTCCTCAGTCCCCGGCGACTCCGTGCGAGGTGCACAGCGCCCAGATGATGAAGGCGTCGAGCGCGATCAGGACGATGGCCCACAGCGGGTAGTGCGGCAGCCAGATGAAGTTGGCGATCATGCTCAGGCCTGCCAGCGTGACACCGACGACGCGGGCCCATGCGGCCCCGGTGAACAGCGCGGCGCCGGCGAGGGCGACCACGATGCCGAGGATGAGGTGCACCACGCCCCAGCCGGTGAGGTTGAACTGGAAGACGTAATTGGGGGTGTTGACGAATACGGTGTCCTTGGCGATGGCGGAGACGCCCTCGAATATCGCCATGATGCCACCGAAGATCATCAGGACCGCGGCGAACACGGTCCACCCACCAGCCGCGCCGCCTGTGTGGTTGCGGGGCGTATGTCCCACGGGGGTTTCGCCGGCGTGAGTGGCCATCTCGGGCTCCTAACGCGAGAGACGATGCCGCGGTCCGGGCCAGCCGACGCGCGGCCTCTCCACCAGCCTGACACGGCGTGTACGGGTCAGCATCCGCAGTTCATACGCCGTCAAACGGTCCGGGAATGCGCAGCAGGTGAGGGATCAGTTCGGTTCCCGGTCCCTTTCATGGGCGGTCACCGCGATGATTTCCTTACGGAAAAATGCGGGGCTGATCACCCGGTACACCAGCATCAGCACACCGCCGAGGGCCAGTCCGCCGATACCGGTGACAAAGACGCCGCCCAGATGCCAGTGCGGCGGGAACGGCAGCGTCCACGAGGTGCTGCCGTAATCAGGGGCGGCGTAGACCACGCAGGCATTGACGAAGAAGTAGAGCAGCAGTACGCCGCCCAGGCCCGGCATGATGCCCTTGGTCCACAGCGTGCGGGGACCGACCCGGAGCACTTTGCGGAAGTACCAGACGCAGGCGAAGCCGGTGAGCCCGTAGTAGAAGGCGATCATCAGGCCGACCGACCCGATGGAGTCGGCCAGCAGGTTCTCGCTCACCCGGGTCAGCAGCACGAAGAAGACGATGGATGCCAGGCCCATGCCGACGGTGGACCACGTCGGGGTCAGGAAGCGGGGGTGGATGCGGGCGAAGTGCGCCGGCAGGGCCTTGAAGGTGGCCATCGAGAGCGTGGTGCGGGCCGTGGGCAGGATCGTGGTCTGGGTGGATGCCGCAGCGGAGGTCAGCACCATCAGGATCAGCAGCTTGGTCAGGACCTGCCCGCCCGCACCGCTGCCGAAGACCTCGCTGCCGAGGTTGGACAGCACATCCGAGGCATTGTGCGGATTCGCCAGCCCGATGCCGGTGCTGCCCGCGCCGGCGAAGCTCTGCGCGGACGTGGTGACCAGGAGATACACACAGAGCAGGATGACGGTCGAGGTGACCGCGGCGCGGCCCGGCGTACGACTGCGGTCCGCGGTCTCCTCGTTGACCGCTACGCAGCTGTCCCAGCCCCAGTAGATGAACACCGTGGTGAGGATGCCCGTGGTGAAGGCGTCGAGGGAGCGGATCTGCAGGGGGTTGAACCATGACCAGGTGATGTGCGTCGACGTGCCGGGCGCCGAGCCCGAGTAGACCTGCACCAGTGCCGCCACCGCGAGCACCAGCAGCATCACCACCTCGATGGTCAGCAGGACCTTCTGCAGGTTGGCCGAGACCTCGATGCCGATGTAGCAGATCCAGGTCATCAGGGCGATCCACACCACCCCGGCCACCGTGGTCCACAGGGTGTTGTGCGCCAGCCCGCGGGCGCCGACGAGCTGGAACCCGTACTGTCCGGCGATCTGCGCCAGGTTCGCCATGACGATGATGTCCGCGGCGACGATGCCCCAGCCGCCCAGCCAGCCGGTGTGCGGCCCGAACGCCCGCGAGGCCCAGGTGAAGGTGGTGCCGCAGTCCGGGTCGGCCTGGTTGAGCCCCTTGTACCCGTAGGCGATGAGGAACATGGGGAGGAACGCCAGGATGATGATGACCGGGGACTGGAGACCGGCGACGGCGACGATGACACCAAGAGTGGCGGCCAGGCTGTAGGCGGGGGCGGTGGACGCCAGCCCGATCACGGTGCTGGAGAACAGTCCCAGCGCGCCGCTCCGCAGCCCCTTGTCCGTGGCAGCCGGGTGCGCTCCGCCGGAGGGGCCCGCGGGGGGCGGGGCAGCGGACGACGTCATGGTCTCCTCCGCTCGCTGAACAAGCGGCACGTCACCCCCAGAATTCTCCTCCGTTGCCAATCGCCTTTCAACACGAGCGCTTTCGTGCACCGACGGGAGTACGGCGGCGGGGCGCGCGAGGGGCGTACGGCAGCGTGAGGGGGGCCGAACCCCTTGACCGTACGCGGTCAGCGAGTAAAGTCCAGACCAATTGGAACACCCTCGCGTCACTCCCTTACCCCCCACTCAATGCACGCGGAAGGGTTGACAGTTGACATGAACAAAAAGAGAAGGCTGGCCCTCGCCATCGGCGCCGGAATCGCTCCCCTCCTCGTCGTCACCATGCCGGCCTCCCCGGCCAGTGCCCACGGCTATGTGTCCACGCCGCCCAGCCGACAGGCGCAGTGCGCCGCCGGCACCGTCGAGTGCGGCCCGATCAAATGGGAGCCGCAGAGCGTCGAGGGCCCCAAGGGACTGACCAGTTGCAGCGGCGGCAACAGCCAGTTCGCCGACCTCGACGACGACTCCAAGGGGTGGCAGGTCACCCCGGTCGGCAGCTCCCAGACCTTCAACTGGAAACTGACGGCACGTCACTCCACCAGCACCTGGCAGTACTTCGTCGGCGGCCAGAAGGTCGCCGAGTTCGACGACGGCGGTGCGCAGCCGCCCGAGACGGTCTCGCACACCGTCGACTTCGGCGGCATCACCGGCAGGCAGAAGGTCCTCGCGGTCTGGAACATCGCCGACACCGCGAACGCCTTCTACGCCTGCATCGACGTCAACATCGGCGGCTGACCGGCAAGTCCGCGGCCCCGCCCGCGGGGTGGTGCGCGGGCGTGCTACGCGCCCCGCACCGCCTCCGAACAGGAGGAGTCCGTCCGGCGCGGCAACGGCACCCGTTACGATCGGCCCCATCATGGCCGTCGTTCGGGCCGTTGCCGGGAGGAAGAGATGGGACTGTTCCGCCGAGGACCCAAGCGGGATTCCCGCGACGTTGCACGCGATGCCGAGTTCTCCTTCTTCTCCGAGCGCGAGGGCGGCTTCTTCAGATCGCAGGTCCGGCAGGCGTTCGCCGAACAGGGCCTGGAAGTCACCGCCTACGCAGGGGTGGTCGCCGACTCCGCAGGCCGCCAGTTCGGCCTCGGCAATCTCGCCGCCGTCTGCCACCGCGACCGGCGCGGCGAGCGCAGCTGGCCCTCGCTGATCCGGGACCACGTCGGCAAGGTCCTGCGCACGATGGACGGCCCGCAGCCGCTGGAGATCCTTTCCGAGGACGAGATCCGGGCCTGCCTCTACCCCCGCCTCGTCGCCCAGGAGACGCTGCCCGCCTCGGACTCCTTCCGTTACGGCCGCGAGCACGCACCGGGGCTGCGCGAGGTGCTCGCCCTCGATCTGCCCGAGGCGGTGCAGACGCTCAGCGAGGACTCGCTCGCCGATCTCGGGGACGTGGCCGAGCTGCGGATCCGGGCGATGAACAATCTGCGCGCCCTGCCGGTGGAGGGGCACCAGACGCTGCGCCGCGGGGACGGCTCGGCGTTCGAGGTGCTGCTCGGCGACTCGTTCTTCACCGCGAGCCGGGTGCTGGTGCTGGACGAGCTGGTGCAGCGGATCATGGGCACCGAGCTCACGCCGGACGGTGCGCTGGTCGCGATGCCCTTCCGGCACCAGCTGGCGTTCCACCGGATCCACGATGCCCAGGTCATCCCGGCGCTCCAGGCGATGGCGCAGTTCGCGGCGGCCGGGCACGAGGACGCGGCCGGCGCGATCAGCCCCAAGGTCTTCTGGTGGCGCCGCGGCGTCCTGACCCCGCTGAGCGAGCTGCACGGCGACGGGCTGCGGGTGGTCGTGGACATGGACTTCCAGGACATGCTGGAGCGGCTGGTACAGGACGAGGCCTGAGCGGCGGCGCGGCCCGCCCTGTACCGGGCCCCGGCTTCCGGGGACCCGCCGTACGGAGTCCGGTCCTCTTTACGGAGCCCCGCCGCACGGCGCCCCGTATCGCCTCCGTACCCGTATCACCCTCCGTACCCGTATCGCCTCCGTAAAGAATTCGTCCGGCCGGGAATGCCTGCCGCCGCCCGTCCGTTGTACGGAGTGAGGTCCCGTGCTCTCCCCCGTGCGCGGGGCCTCACCCTTACTCCCCGAGTTCGGCCCGCTCCGTATCGGTGAACAGCCGCGAGCGGATCAGAAAGCGGACGCCCTCGGGTGCCTCCAGCGAGAATCCGCTGCCCCGGCCGGGGACGACGTCCACGGTCAGATGCGTGTGCCGCCAGCGCGCGAACTGGTCCGCCGACATCCAGAACCCCACCGGCTCCGGCACCCCCTCCACGGCCAGCCGCGCCAGCAGCGCATCCGATGATCCAATGCGGAATTCCCCGGCCGGGTAACACATGGGCGCGCTGCCGTCGCAGCACCCGCCGGACTGGTGGAACATCAGCGGACCGTGCTGAGCGCGGAGCAGCCGCAGCAGCTCGACGGCCGCCGCGGTCAGCCCGATCCGCGCGGCGCCGCCGCCCGTCCCGGCCGTCTGCCCCTCCTCCATCAGAAGAAGCCCAGCTTCTTCGCGGAGTAGCTGACCAGCAGGTTCTTCGTCTGCTGATAGTGGTCCAGCATCATCTTGTGGTTCTCCCGGCCGATCCCGGACTGCTTGAAGCCGCCGAACGCCGCGTGCGCCGGATAGGCGTGGTAGCAGTTGGTCCACACCCGGCCGGCCTGGATGGCACGCCCCGCGCGGTAGGCGGTGGAGCCGTCCCGGGTCCAGACGCCCGCGCCCAGGCCGTAGAGCGTGTCATTGGCGATGCCGATCGCGTCGTCGAAGTCGGAGAACGGGGCGACGGCGACCACCGGGCCGAAGATCTCCTCCTGGAAGACCCGCATGTCGTTGTTGCCTTCGAAGATCGTCGGGCGGACGTAGTAGCCGCCCTCCAGCTCCCCGCCCAGCTCGGCCCGGGAGCCGCCGGTGAGGACCCGGGCGCCCTCCTTCTGGCCGATGTCCAGATAGGACAGGATCTTCTCCAGCTGATCGTTGGAGGCCTGCGCGCCGATCATGGTGTCGGTGTCCAGCGGGTGCCCCTGGACGATCTTCTCCGTACGGGCCACGCCCGCGGCCAGGAAGTCGTGGTAGTGGCCGCGCTGGATCAGCGCACGGGACGGGCAGGTGCACACCTCGCCCTGGTTGAGGGCGAACATGGTGAAGCCTTCCAGCGCCTTGTCCTGGAAGTCGTCCACCAGGGCGGAGACATCGTCGAAGAAGATGTTGGGGCTCTTGCCGCCGAGTTCCAGCGTCACCGGCCGCAGATGCTCGGACGCGTACTGCATGATCAGGCGGCCGGTCGTGGTCTCGCCGGTGAAGGCGACCTTGGCCACCCGCGGGCTCGAGGCCAGCGGCTTGCCCGCCTCCACGCCGAAGCCGTTGACGATATTGACCACGCCCGGCGGCAGCAGATCCGCGATCAGGCTCATGAAGAAGTGCACCGAGGCGGGTGTCTGCTCGGCCGGCTTCAGGACCACGGCGTTGCCCGCGGCCAGCGCCGGGGCGAGCTTCCATGTCGCCATCAGGATCGGGAAGTTCCAGGGGATGATCTGGGCGACGACCCCGAGCGGCTCGTGGAAGTGGTACGCGACGGTGTCCTCGTCGATCTCCGAGAGGGTGCCCTCCTGGGCGCGCACGGCGCCCGCGAAATAGCGGAAGTGGTCGATGGCGAGCGGAATATCGGCTGCCAGGGCCTCCCGTACGGGTTTGCCGTTCTCCCAGCTCTCGGCGACCGCCAGGGCCTCCAGGTTCGCCTCCATCCGGTCGGCGATCTTGTTGAGCACGGCGGCCCGGTCGGCGGCGGGGGTACGGGCCCAGCCGGGCGCCGCCGCGTGCGCCGCGTCCAGGGCGCGCTCCACGTCCTCCGCGGTGCCGCGGGCGACCTCGGTGAACGGCTGCCCGTTGACCGGCGTCGGGTTCTCGAAGTACCGGCCCAGCGCGGGCGCCACGAACTCGCCGCCGATCCAGTGGTCGTAGCGGCTGCGGTAGCTCATGACGGCATCGGCGGAACCCGGGCTGGCGTAACGGGCCATGGGGCGGCCTCCCAATCGCTCTCGGCGCGGTGCCCGCCGCTCCCGTGCGGCGGGCGGTGCGCGCAGGGTAGGGCGGCGGACGTTGCGGGAACGTTGCGCGGTGGGCGGGCCGGGGCGCACCGCCGTCGCGGCGGCCGGTCCCGCGCAGATCCGGGGGGACACCGGGGGACAGCCCTCAGGCCCGTTCCACGATCAGGAGGGTTCCGTGGCTTCCCGGCCGCACCGCGTGCCGGGTCCCCGCGGGGACCAGGTAGAGCTCGCCCGCCCCGACCGGCACGCGGTCCCCGTCGACGTCGAGTTCGAGCCGGCCGTCGAGCACGAGCAGCGCCTCGGCGTCGTCATGGCTCTCCTCCGCAACGGGCAGCCCGTTCATCCGCAGCACCTTCACGCAGGCGGAACCGACCCGCCCGAGCAGGAGAG
>NZ_JBEZJZ010000018.1:0-113735 GCF_040651455.1 Streptomyces sp. NPDC048483 | reverse complement strand
CGCCGAGCGGGTCGAGGGCCTCCTTCTTCGCCTGGGCGGTGCCGGAGGAGCCGGAGACGATGGCGCCGGCGTGGCCCATGGTCTTGCCCTCGGGCGCGGTGAAGCCCGCGACGTAGCCGACGACCGGCTTGGTGACGTTGGCCTTGATGTAGTCGGCCGCACGCTCCTCGGCGTCGCCGCCGATCTCGCCGATCATCACGATGAGGTCGGTGTCGGGGTCGGCCTCGAACGCCTCGAGGGCGTCGATGTGCGTCGTGCCGATGACCGGGTCGCCACCGATACCGACGGCCGAGGAGAAGCCGAGGTCACGGAGCTCGTACATCATCTGGTAGGTCAGCGTGCCGGACTTCGACACCAGACCGATGCGGCCGGGCTTGGTGATGTCGCCCGGGATGATGCCGGCGTTGGACTGGCCCGGCGTGATCAGACCGGGGCAGTTCGGGCCGATGATGCGGGTCTTGTTGCCCTTGGACTTCGCGTACGCCCAGAAGGCGGCGGAGTCGTGGACGGCGATGCCCTCGGTGATGACGACCGCGAGGGGGATCTCGGCGTCGATGGCCTCGACGACGGCGGCCTTGGAGAAGGCCGGCGGCACGAAGAGGACGGAGACGTTGGCGCCCGTCTTCTCCATCGCTTCCTTGACGGTGCCGAAGACGGGGACGGACGTACCGTCGAAGTCGACCTCGGTACCGGCCTTGCGCGGGTTCACGCCGCCGACGATGTTGGTGCCGTCACCGAGCATCAGCTTGGTGTGCTTCATGCCGGTGGCGCCGGTCATCCCCTGGACGATGACCTTGCTGTCCTTGGTGAGGAAGATAGCCATGGTGTTGGAGTCCCTCGTCCTTACTTGGCCGCGGCCAGCTCGGCGGCCTTGTCGGCCGCACCGTCCATCGTGTCCACGCGCTGGACCAGCGGGTGGTTCGCGTCAGACAGGATCTTGCGACCCAGCTCCGCGTTGTTGCCGTCGAGGCGCACGACCAGCGGCTTGCTGACGTCCTCGCCCTTGGACTTGAGCAGCTCAAGCGCCTGGACGATGCCCTTGGCGACCTCGTCGCAGGCGGTGATGCCGCCGAAGACGTTGACGAACACGGACTTGACGTCCGGGTCGCCGAGGATGATCTCCAGGCCGTTCGCCATGACCTCGGCGGAGGCGCCGCCGCCGATGTCGAGGAAGTTGGCGGGCTTGACGTTGCCGTGGTTCTCACCGGCGTACGCGACGACGTCCAGAGTGCTCATGACGAGACCCGCGCCGTTGCCGATGATGCCGACCTGGCCATCGAGCTTGACGTAGTTCAGGCCCTTCGCCTTGGCCGCAGCCTCGAGCGGGTTGGCTGCGTCCTTGTCCTCGAGCGCCGCGTGGTCCGCCTGGCGGAACTCGGCGTTCTCGTCGAGGGAGACCTTGCCGTCGAGCGCGATGACGCGGCCGTCGGCAACCTTGGCGAGCGGGTTGACCTCGACGAGGAGGGCGTCCTCGTTGATGAAGGTCTCCCACAGGGTCACCATGATCTCGGCGACCTGCTCGGCGACGTCGGCCGGGAACTGCGCCTGCGCCACGATCTCGCGGGCCTTCTCGATCGAGACGCCCTCGTTGGCGTCGACCGGAACCTTCGCGAGCTTCTCGGGGGTCTCCTCCGCGACCACCTCGATCTCCACGCCGCCCTCGACCGAGGCCATGGCCAGGAAGGTGCGGTTGGTGCGGTCGAGGAGGTACGAGACGTAGTACTCGTCCGCGATCTCCGGAGCCGTCTCGGCAATCATCACCTTGTGGACCGTGTGGCCCTTGATGTCCATGCCGAGGATGTCGGTCGCGCGGGCGACCGCCTCGTCCGGGCTGGAGGCCAGCTTCACGCCGCCGGCCTTGCCGCGGCCGCCGACCTTCACCTGCGCCTTGACGACGGACTTGCCGCCCAGCCGCTCGGTCGCCTCGCGGGCTGCCTCAGGCGTGTCAATGACTTCACCGGCCAGCACCGGTACACCGTGCTTGGCGAAGAGGTCCCTCGCCTGGTACTCGAACAGGTCCACGCGCGTCCGTCCCTTGTCTTCTCAGAATCGCCGTAGTGATCGCGGTTCGTTGTCTGCGATGGGCGTGCCGCGAAGGGCAACGTGACGGCGCTGTCACAGGGGAGGCGTACACGGTGTCCGAATACGCGGCATGTCCGTCCCGCAGGTTATCGCCGCTGCACCTGGGTCCCTAAATCACAGATCACACTCCGGCGGTGATTACTGTCACAGAGATAGCGGTCACAGATCGTTTGGCCGAACGGCCGGCGACCTCCGCGCGGCGTTCGGGAACTGCGCCCGCTACCTCCCGTTCGCGCCCGTCCCGGGCGATTCCTACGGGCCGCCATTCCCCGGGCCTCCGTCGGCATTACTCCGGCATTCCACTTGCGGAGAATGCGAAAGGGCTCCGCACAACACCCCCTCAAACGGTGTCCGGAAAGCCCCCTTGACCCGTCAACTACCCACCACGGAGGATGCGTTGAGCAGTTGAGCACTTACGCATCAGGAGTCACAAGCCGGAGTCAGGCGCTCCGGACTTGGTCCCGTGCAGGTCGGTCGGCAGATCGTTCCGCACCGGGTGCAGACGGGGGAACTTGATGGGTAGTGGGGGGATGTACGGCCGACCGGGGACGAAGTGCCGCCCTGCGACCGCACGCTCTTCCGCGCCCGCCTCCCCTCCCCCTTCTCTCTCGATTTCTTGGTGTCCTCACACTCGGTGCCTGAAGGGATTGGAGGGGGAATGCCGACACATACGACCTATCCCGGCGTCTATGTCGAAGAGCTTCCCAGCAGCATCCGCAGCATCACCACGGTTACGACATCCGTGACCGCGTTCGTCGGCCACACCCGGCGTGGCCCGCTCAACCAGCCGGTCCGCATCACCAGCTTCGCCGACTTCGAGCGCCGCTTCGGCGGACTGACCGCACAGAGCCCGCTCGCCTACGCCGTCCACCAGTTCTTCGGCAACGGCGGCACCGTCGCGGTGATCGTCCGGGTCGCCAAGGCGGGCAGCGGCAAGGAAGCCCACGTCATCCTGGAGTCCACCGAGGGCCACAGCCAGTGCCCGGTGCTGGAGGTACACGCCAAGGAGCCCGGTGTCTGGGGCTCGGGCCTGCGGGTGGCCGTCGACCACGACACCCCCTGCCCAGGGGAAACCTTCAATCTCCAGGTCCTGGACGCGCACGGCACCGCCCGTGAGTCGTTCTCCGGCCTGTCCATGGATTCCGGCCACGGCAAGTACGCCGAGACGGTAATCAACGCCGGCTCCGCACTGATCCGCGTCGCGGTCGTCGGCGAGGGGCGCCCGGACCCGTCCGGCACCGTCTCCAAGGCCTTCCACCACGAGCTCCCCGACCTGAACGTCGACGTGACGGTCAAGATCGGCGAGGTCGAGCGCGAGTTCACCCTCTACGACCCGGACTGCGACGGCGAACCGCCCTGCAACGTCACCGAGCTGGCGCTGCTCCTGGAGCACAAGCTGCGCGCCCTGCCGGACGCCCCCGGCAAGCACGCCTTCGCGGGCGCCGAGGTGACCGCCTTCGGGCGCCGTATCCAGGTCGTCGCCGGGTCGATCGACCCCGACGACACGGTCCGCTTCCTCGGCGAGTGCGCCAACGACCTCGGCCTGGAGGCCTCCGTCAACCCGCCGGTGTTCCCGCTGTGCGGCGGCGAGGACGGCGACCCGCCGGGACCGCGCGACATCATCGGCAGCGAGTCCCGCAAGAGCGGCCTGCAGTCCCTCCGCGATGTCGACGACGTCAACCTCCTCGCCCTGCCCGAGCTGGCCGGGTACGAGAACGTCGACGACGCGATCACGGTGCTGTCCGCGGCCGAGCGGCTCTGCCAGGAGCGCCGGATCTTCCTGCTCGTCGACGCGCCCGCCACCTGGGGCAGCGTGGACGCCGCCCGCGCCGGCATCGCCGCCTTCGATCCGGTCCGCGGCAACCACTCCGGCCTCTACTTCCCGCACCTCCAGCTCACCGACCCGCTCACCGGCCGGCTGCGCTCCTTCCCGCCGTCCGGCGCCGTCGCGGGAGTCTTCGCCCGTACGGACAGCGAGCGCGGCGTATGGAAGGCGCCGGCCGGCACCGAGGCGCGGCTGGCGGGCGTGCACTCGTTCACCGTCAAGCTCACGGACCGCGAGAACGGACTGCTCAACCCGCTGGGCATCAACTCCCTGCGCACCTTCCCGGTGGTCGGCCCGCTGGTCTGGGGCGCGCGCACCCTGGAGGGCGCGGACGCTCTGGACAGCGAGTGGAAATACGTCCCGGTGCGACGGCTGGCGCTGCACATCGAGGAGAGCCTGCTGCGCGGGCTGCAATGGGTCGTCTTCGAGCCCAACAACGAGCAGCTCTGGCAGCAGATCCGGCTCAACGCCTCCGCCTATCTGCACACCCTCTTCGAGAAGGGCGCCTTCAAGGGCGGCACGCCGCGCCAGGCGTACTTCGTCAAGTGCGACAAGGACACCACGACGGAGGCGGACATCGAGAACGGGATCGTGAACGTCGTGGTCGGCATCGCACCCGTCAAGCCCGCGGAGTTCGTGATCGTCAAGATCCAGCAGATGGCCGGCCAGTTCGACGTCCGATGACGTCCGGGAAAGGAGATTGAGGGAATCCGATGGCTGAGTTCCAGATCAACGCCCATCGCTTCGACCCGTACAAGAACTTCAAGTTCCTGGTCCTGTGGGACGGTCGTACGGTCGCCGGAGTCAGCAAGATCAGTCCGCTGAAGCGCACCACCGAGGTCGTCAAGCACCGGCACGGCGGGGACCCCAGCTCCCCGCGCAAGTCGCCGGGGCGCTCCGAGTTCGAGGGGATCACCCTGGAGCGGGGTGTCACCCACGACCCGGAGTTCGACCGCTGGGCCAACAAGGTCTGGCAGGTCGGCGCCGGCCTCGGCTCCGAGGTGTCGCTGGCCGACTTCCGCAAGGACCTCGTCATCCAGGTCCTCAACGAGGCCGGGCAGGTCGCCGTCTCGCACAAGATCTACCGGTCGTGGCCGAGCGAGTACCAGGTCCTGGGCGAGTTGGACGCCAACGCCAACGCGGTCGCCATCCAGAGCCTGAAGCTGGAGTGCGAGGGGTGGGAGCGGGACTACGAGGTGCCGGAGCCGGAGGAGCCTTCGTTCACGCATCCGGCCTGACCGGAGGAGTCGGCGGAGGGGGACGCGGGACGGGGGCTGAGGGATGGCGCTGACCGGGGCGGCGGAGCTGCTGGCCACCTGGGAGGCGGGGCTGGACCGGGACGCGCCCGGCCGTGCCCTGCTGCTGCACCGCGCGGCGCGTCCGGAGGCCGGGACCGACACACTGCTGTCGATGCCGGTCGGCCGGCGCGCGGCCGATCTGTTCGCGCTGCGCCGGGCGCTGTTCGGCGAGCGGATGCAGGTACGGATCGAGTGCGCGGCGTGCGGCGAGGCGATGGAATTCGACCTCGACGCCGGGCAGTTCACCGGCCCGTCGGCGCAGTTCACCGACCCGTCGGCGCCCTCCGAGGAGGGTCCGCTGCGGGTGGCGGAGGGCGGCTGGGTGGTCGAGTTCCGGCTGCCGACCGTCGCCGACCTCGCAGCGGTCGCCCGCGCCGTCGCCGACCCGGCCGCCGCCTTCGACCCTCCGGATCCGCAGCACCTGCTCCTCACCCGCTGCACCGTCTCAGCCGTACGGGACGGGGAGCCGGTCCCCGCGGGCCGGCTCCCCGGCCTGCTCCCGACGAAGCTGCGCCGCCGGCTGGCCGAGGAGGCGGAACGCGCCGACCCGGCCGCCGAGACCACCCTCAACATCGCCTGCCCCGAATGCGGCGAGGCCACCCCGGCCGAGCTGGACATCGCCGCCTACCTGTGGACCGAACTGGACGCCTGGGCCCGGGACGTGCTCCTCGACGTCCATCTGCTCGCCACCGCGTACGGCTGGAGCGAGCCGGAAATCCTCGCGCTCAGCCCGCAACGCCGCCGCTACTACCTGGAGTTGTGCGCAGATGCCTGACCTGCCCGACTACTTCGACCGGCTGCTGGCCCGGCACACGCCGACGCCCGCGGACGGCCCGCTGCCGGGCGTCCCCGGGATCGCCCCGGACGACGGCCGGGGCCGCCCCGCGCTCGTACGGCCGCGGCTCCCGGGACCGTTCGAGCGGATCGAGGCGCTGCGGGCGGACGACGGGGAAGGCGGGGAAGGCAGGGACCCTGCCCTGACCGCTCCGCCCAGCCGCCTCCAACCCCCGCTCCCCGGCCCCTTGTCCGGTCGCGTCGAGCGGGAGGTTCGGGTCACGGAACGGGAGACCGTGGTGCGTACCGAGGCCGATGCGCGGGGGGCCGCGGAGGGGGCCGAGGGCGCACTGCGCCCGTCGGCTCCGCTGCTGCGGCCGGCCGCGCCCCTGACGCCCACCGCGCGCCCGGCCGCCGCGGAGCCGGTGCGGCCACGGCGACGGGCTGAGGCCTCGGGGGACGACGACGGCACGGCAGAGCGGTCCCTTGCACCCGTGACCGTCAGCCCTGGCGGGGAAACCACCCGTTCGTCTCCTCGCACGCCCCTGCAGCCACGTCGCGACGACGCGGCGGCGGCTCGTGGCGCCGCCCGGCAGGCCGCTGCGGGACGCCGGGGCGGGCGCCCGGCCGAGCGCGTGGTGCATGTACAGATCGGCCGGCTGGAGGTCACCGCGGCGGGCGGCCAGGACCGTACGGCCGCGGCCCGCCCGGACCGGACGGTACGGCGCGGCCCCGCGCTGAGCCTTGCGGACTACCTCTCCCGCGACGAGAAGAGGAACTGACGTCATGAGCAACGCACTCGCCGTCGCGACGGTCACCCAGGCCCTTGCGCTGCTGATCGAACACAATCTGCACCCCGAGATCGATATGGCCGTCTCGGTCGAGACCCGTAAGCCGCCGGCCGATCCGCCGACGGACCCGACGATCACGGTCTTCCTCTACCAGGTCACCCACAACCCGTCGATGCGCAACAACGACCTGGCCACCCGCGCCTCCGACGGCACGCTGCTGAAGCGGCCGGCCGCAGCGATCGACCTGCACTACGTGATCAGCGCATACGGCGAGGAGACCGAGCTGGTCGGGCAGCGGCTGATCGGGAGCGTCATCCGCACCCTGCACGAAATCCCGGTACTGCCCAAGGAGTTGATCGAAGAGGCGGCTCAACGGCCGTACCTGGAGGGCAGCGATCTCGCCGAGTCGCTCCAGAAGGTCCGCTTCACGCCGACCCAGATGGACGTCGACGAGACCTCGAAGCTGTGGGGCATGCTCCACAACACCCCCTATTCCCTGTCGGTCGTCTACCAGGCCTCCCTCGTACTCCTCGACGGCCACCAGAAGCCGGCCCCGGCGAAGCCGGTGCACAAGCCGGAGGTGACGGTGCTGCCGTTCGGGGCGCCGGGGGCTCCGGTGCCGCCGGGGGGTGCGGGGCCGGTGGGGTCGGTGGCTCCGGTGGGGCCAGTAAGGAGCGCCGGGGTGCCGCCCATACCTGCCGTACCGCCGAAGCCCGCGGGGACGCCTTGGGCTACGGATGCGGCGGGTGGCGGGAAGCCGGAGGACGGAAAGACCGAGGGCGCCAAGGCCGAGGGCGCGAGGGCTGACCGTGCCGAGGCTGGTGGGGGCAAGGCTGACGCTGCCAAGGCCGGGGGGATCAAGGCTGATGGTGCCAACGCCGGGGGCCGGGCGCGGTCCGGGCGTGCGGCGGGGGCGTCGACGCGCGCGGCGCGTAAGGCCGCGGCGGGCGTCGGGGGCAGCCGGGCCGCCAAAAAGGCGCCCGCCAAGCGGGAGACGCCGGGGAAGCCGGAGACGCATGAGACGCCGGCCAAGAGCGCGGACTCCAGC
Organism: Streptomyces sp. NPDC048483; assembly: GCF_040651455.1. Lineage (NCBI taxonomy): Bacteria > Bacillati > Actinomycetota > Actinomycetes > Kitasatosporales > Streptomycetaceae > Streptomyces > Streptomyces sp. NPDC048483. Next base: position 105,917 of record NZ_JBEZJZ010000018.1, on the reverse strand, counting down.
TCAAGCTCCAGCTCAGGCCCCGATTCTGCGTCCGGCTCCCATCCTGCGTCCGGCTCCGATTCCGCTTCCGCTTCCGGTTCCGGCGCGGGCAAGGAGGACTGAGCGGGGTGAACGATTTCACCGGGGACGACCGGACGGCGGACGGCCAGGCACTGACCGCCGCCCTGGCGGCCGTTCTCGCACGCCTCGACACCCACGCCGCCCGAACATCCGGTACGCCTGCCCAGCCCGCCGACCAGCCCCCCGCGTCCGAAGCTCTGCCCGCCACAACACCCACACCACCCGCCTCACCTCCCACACCTCCCACACCCCCCACCCTCGAAGCCCTCATCTCCTACTTCGGCCTCAGCGACTTCGAGCGGGACATCGTGCTGCTCGCCGCCGCGGCGGAGCTGGACCCGACCACCGCCTCCCGCTGCGCGGCCGCGAGCGGCGCCCCGGACCGGGCGTACCCGACCTTCTCCCTCGCCCTCGCCGCCCTCGACGCCCCGCACTGGAGCGCGCTGACGCCGGTCGCACCGCTCCGCCGCTGGCGCCTGGTCGAGCTGGACGACGAGTCCCGCCTCACCACCACCCGGCTCCGGCTGGACGAACGCATCCTGCACTTCCTGGTCGGCTCGCCGTACCTGGACGCCAAGCTGCACGGTCTGCTGCGCCGTACCACCGCACCCGGGTCGCTTCCCCCTGCCTACGGCCTGGCCGCCGACCGGGTCGCCGCGGGCTGGCGGGGTTCGGGCCCGGACGCACCGCTCCGCGTCGAGCTGGTGGGCGGCGATCTGCGCAGCCGGGCCGATATCGCCGCCACTGCCGCCCGCCGCTCGGGCCTGGGCCTGTACTCCATGGCCGCCGACGACGTACCGACCGACGCCGCCGAACGCGACCGCCTGGCCCGGCTCTGGCAGCGGGAGGCGATCCTGCTCCCGGCGGCGCTCCTCGTCGAGGTCGGCGAGATGGACCGCGACCAGCACGCCGCGGCGGACGCTTTCATCGCGGGCGCCGCCGTACCCCTGGTCGTCTCCAGCCCGGATCCGCGGCAGACCGGTCAGCCGCGCGGCGAGCGGGTGACCGTGCCGAAGCTCTCCGACGAGGAGCAGTTCGGCCTGTGGGCGGACGCCTTCGCCGACGTCCCGGAAGTGACAGATCGTCATCTCCAGTCACTGGTGGCCCAGTTCCAGCTGCCACCCCATGTCGTACGATCCGCGGCCGCCACCGTACGCCGCGACCTGCCCCTCTCCGGCACCCTCGACGCCGCCGAACTGGCCTGGCAGGCCGGTCTCACCGAGGCGCGCATGGGGCTGGACGAGCTCGGCCGCCGCATCGAACCGCGCGCGGGCTGGGACGCCCTGGTCCTCGCCGACCGACAGCTGCGCATCCTCCAGGAGGTCGTCGCACACGTACGCCAGCGCAGCACCGTCTACCAGGACTGGGGCTTCGCGAAGGCGCTGCGCAGCGGCCTGGGTGTCACGGCCCTTTTCGCGGGCGGCTCCGGCACCGGAAAGACCCTCGCAGCCGAGGTCATGGCCAAGGAACTGGGGCTGGACCTCTTCATCATCGACCTCTCCCAGGTCGTCAGCAAATACATCGGCGAGACCGAGAAGAACCTCAGCAGGGTCTTCGACGCGGCGGAGCGGGGCGGGGCGCTGCTCCTGTTCGACGAGGCGGATGCGCTCTTCGGCAAGCGCAGCGAGGTCAAGGACAGCCACGACCGTTACGCCAACCTGGAGGTCAGCTACCTGCTGATGCGGATGGAGGCGTATCGCGGCCTGGCCATCCTCACCACCAACATGAAGAAGGCCCTCGACTCGGCCTTCATGCGCCGTATCCGCTTCGTCGTCGACTTCCCCTTCCCGGGCGAGAAGGAGCGGGCGGAAATCTGGCGCCGGGTGCTTCCGCCCCAGGCCCCGACGAAGGGGATCGAACCTTCCCTGCTGGCCCAACTCACCGTAGCGGGCGGCTCGATCCGCAACATCGCCCTCTCCGGAGCCTTCCTCGCCGCGGAGGAGGGCGACCGCCTCCAGATGCGCCACATGTTGGCGGCCGCACGTACCGAATACCTGAAGCTGGAACGCTCCTTGACGCCGTCGGAGGTCCAAGGATGGGTCTGAGCGAGGTCAATGAACAGGTGGTGGCGGGGGACGCCGGACACACCCCTCCGCCCGCCTCCAGTTTCCGTATCGACATCGGGGAACTGGTCCTCGACGGCTTCGACAGCCGAGTGGACCCGGCCCGTGTGACGGCAGCCTTCGAGACGGAGCTGACCCGGCTCGTACGGGAACGCGGGGTGCCGCTGGCGGCGGACGGGACGGGCGTGGCGCTGGACGGACTCGCCGGCCTGCCACCCCTCCCGGCCACCACCTCCCCCGTACGGCTGGGTGAGGCACTGGCCCGTGCGGTGCACGCGGGGCTGGCGGGACGGGGGGAGGCGCAGTGAGTACGTCACAGACCGCACAGGACGCCCGGTCGGCCACCGACGACAAGCGACGCAAGCGCAAGGAGCGCGCCGCCAAGTCCCGTACCCCGGAGCCGAAGGACATCGTCAGCGGCGCCGGCCAGCCGCTGGACCTGAGCGTCCGCCGCGAGCTGGAGGAACAGCTCGGCCACGACTTCAGCCAGGTCCGCCTGCACACCGACCGGGACTCCGGACAGCTGGCGGACATGATGGGTGCGGACGCCTTCGCCGTCGGCCAGGACATCTTCTTCCGCGAGGGCACCTACCGGCCGGGGACAGCTGACGGGCAGCGGCTGCTGGCCCATGAGTTGCTGCACACGGTCCAGAACCCGCATGGCCTGGGTGCGTTGCGGGCGGGGCGCGACCTGGGCTCGGTGAGCCTGCCGCAGGAGTCGATCGAGCGGGAGGCGGAGTCGGCGGCACAGGAGTCCGTGCTGGATGCGCTGCGGGGTTCCGTACGCGAGGAGGAGCCGGCGGCGGAGGTCGAGGCGGGGCAGGCCACGCCGGGCTGGCTGCGGTACGCGACGGTGGATGCCGACCGTCGCCGTTTCGAGCAACTGGACCCGGCGACGCTGGTGGACCGGCTGGCGAACGGGGTGCTGAGGTCGCTGCGGGGTGATCCGGAGGACCTTTCAGGGCGGGTACGCATGCAACTCGCCCGCATGGGACCGGAGTTGCAGGAATCCGTCCTGGACCGCCTTGAGGTCCGGCTACTGGCCTCGGACCTCGACCGGCTCCTGGAACTGACGGAGGAGGCCGAGGTCGCCCCGCTCGGCCTGGAGCCCTCGAACGTGCCCGAGCCGATCCCGGACGCGATCGAACTGCTCCAGGACGAGCGCGCGGTAGCGGCCGAGCGTACCGACGGCGAGAAGAAGTCCCAGGAGGCGCGGGACGAGGACACCGCCAAGGAGAAGAAGGACGCCAAGGGGCGGGACGGCGAGCGCGAGCAGGAACAGACCCGGGCGCAGCAGGACTCGGCGGCGGAGGACAAGGAAGCCGGCGAGCGCAAGGCGCAGGAGGACGAGCGGGCCGAGGAGCGCGCCGACTCCGAGAAGGAACAGCGGCAGGACGAGGAGAAGCAGGGCCAGGAGCGCGAGAAGGCGGACCAGGCCGATGCGGAGAAAGCCGAGCAGGGCCAGGAGGGCTCCGAGCGCACCAAGGAGGAGCGCAAGGAGCAGCGGGAGCGCGAGGAGCGGGACCCGGAGCAGGCCAACCGGCCGGGCGCGGACAAGCGCAAGCGCAAGGATGACGAGAAGAAGCCTGCGAACGGCGCCAAGCAGGAAGAGCTCGAAAAAAAGAAGAAGGAACAGCCCGGCCCCGTACGCCCGGAGAAGGTCGACGAAAGGGCCGACCAGCGCGACAGCGCGCTGTCCGAGCACGGTCTGCACGAGAAGGACGAGGACGAGGGCGAACCGCGCGAGGAGGAACAGCCCATCGGGCTGGAGGCCGGTGCGGACAAGGAGGTCCACGGCGGCGAGGAGGAGAAGCGGGGCGGCGGCTCGGGCAAGGGCGAGGCGGAGCTGAAGCCCGAGGACCATCTGCCCGAGGCCAATCTGGATCTGTCCTCCGTCCCGACCGCGGACAGCATGACGCCGGGCGCCGCTGCACCTTCCATGCCCAGCTTCCCCGCCCCCCCGCCCACCAAGGCCGAGAAGATCCAGAAAGAGCGGGAGAACGAGGCCGACGAGGAGGAGGACGAGGACGCTCCGGAGGCCGAGACCAAGGCACCGGGTGCGGAGCGCGGTCCTGTAGAGGGCGAGGCTCCGCAGCCCGAGCACGGTCCCGCGTCCGAGGCCCCCGACCGCAGCGAAAAGGACCTCCAGCCGGAGAAGCCGGTCGAGCAGGAGGTCGGCCCCGACCCGGAGAACGAGGAGAAGCCTCAGCCGGAGCAGGAGGCCGAGGAGAAGAAGGACCCCGAACAGCAGCAGGACCAGGACGAGGACGGGGCCAAGGCCACCAAGCAGGACGCGGCCGACAAGGACGCGGAGCGCGACGAGGGGTCGGGCGACGGCGAGGAGGCGCCGGACGCCAAGGAGGCTCAGGACGAGCAGCAGGAGAAGAAGGACCAGGACGAGCACGAGGAGAAGAAGGAGGCCAAGGGCCAGCCGGAGGGCGCGGCGGCGGAGAAGCCGGCCGGTGCTTCCTCCGCGGGCCCGGCCGGTCCCGGAGCCGGCCCGGCGGCCGCGTCACTGGCCCCACCGGCTGGCGCGCGCACGGAGAAGACGCCCTCACAGGACCGTCATCCCTCCCCCGCCGCGCGGCGGGCCGTGGAGCCAGTACGCAGTGAGCACGAGGCGCCGGCTGCCAAGAGCACGGTGCCGAAGGAGGCCGGTCCCGGAGCGGCGCCCAGTGGCGCGGTCGGCGCGTCCGAGCCTACCGCCGCGCCATCCGCTGCCGCCGGCCCAGGAGGTGCGCCATCCGTCGCACAGGCCGCGGTCAGCCCGGCGGCCGAACAGGCCGAGAACCCCGGGAAGATGGGCGCGCCCGCGCCCGAGGGTGCCAAAGCGCAGCCCGATGCCTCGCTGGAGAAGGACGGTGGCGGCTGCGCGCCGCCGGAGCCCGCGGCGGAGAAGGAGGACAAGGGCGGCTCCTGTGGTGGGGGCGGCGGCGGTGAACAGGCTCCGGAGAAGAAGGAAGAGCCGCCGGACGTCTCGGGGCAGGACCCGAAGGCCGCGGTCAGCACCGTCAGCAAGCTCGCGCCGGACCAGGCGCAGGCCGCCATGCCCGGCGTGGACGCGGCCGCCGGCAAGAAGGTCAATCAGGAGCAGAAGCGTCTCGACGCCAATCCGCCCAAGCGGGAGCGGCCGTCGGGTGCCCCGCAGACCCAGTCCTCGCCGCCGCAGGCCGAGGCGCCGGAGACGGCGGTCAGCGGCAAGCTGGAGAAGGTCGGGCCCGAGGACCAGGGCAAGAAGCAGGAGGCCAAGGGCAGCGAGAAGGCCCAGGGCGCCAAGCCCACCGACAACGTCAAGACGCCGGAGCTCCCGCCCAGCAAGGACGGGAAGCTGACGCAGGGCGACGCCAAGAGCGTCGAGGCCGCGGCGGACAAGGTGCCGACGACCGACCCCGAACTCCGCAACAAGACGGTCGGCCCGGCCCCCAAGATCAAGCTGGAGGGCGAGAGCGACCCGCAGCGCACTGACAAGCAGGCGGAGAAGCTCAAGGACAAGCAGGGCAAGATCCAGGAGACCGGCAGGGCGGACACGTCCAAGCCGATGGGTGAGGACAAGGTCTTCCCCAACGCTCCCAAGGAAGAGTTGCAGGGCAAGGCATCCGGCCGTGCGGGAGGCGCCGGTGGCCGACTGTCGGCGGGCGGTTCCCCCAAACAGGGTGTCGGCGTCGTCGCCAAACAGGAACGCGGCGGCGAACTCAAGGCCGGGGCCGCGCAGTCACAGACCGACATGTCCGCCAAGGAGAAGGACCACCAGCAGGGCGAACAACAAGCAAAACAGAACAAACAACAGGAGGTCGACAACGAGGTCGCGCGCAGCGCCGAGCAGCAGACGGCAGAGCGCGGCCGGGCCGCCGAGAAGGCGACCAAGGAGCGTCAGAACTGGCGCGACGAGCAGGACAAGAAGGTCGAGAAGGCCGACAAGGACACAGAAAAGGAGCACAAAGACGGCAACGAAAAGATAACCAAGGAACGGGACAAGAAGGACAAGGATGTCGAGGGCCGCAAGGACACCGACAACAAGGATATCGACGGCAAAGCCAAGCAGGCCGAGAAGGACGCCGAGAAGAAGAAGGAAGACAAGAAGGGCGAGTCCGACGGCCTCTTCGGCAAAATTCTCAGCGCGGTCGGCGACTTCTTCAAGGGCCTCCTGGACGCCGTTACGGCGGTCTTCGACGCGGCGCGCAACGCGATCAACAGCGTCATCGACAAGTTCAAGGAGTTCGCGAACAAGGCGATCGACGCGGTACGCGACCTGGCCATCAAGGCCATCAACGCCGTCGCCGACGCCCTCATCGCCATCGGCGACGTTCTCCTCGCCGCCTTCCCCGAACTCCGCGACAAGTTCCGCAAGGCCATCGAGGGCCTGCGCGACGCGGCCATCGCCACCGTCAACAAGCTGGCCGACGGCCTGAAGAAGGCCGTCAACACCCTCCTCGACGCCCTGGCCGCCGGCCTCAACGCGCTCCTCACCGTCCTCGAAGCGGGCCTCAAGGCCGTCATCAAGGCCTTCCAGTCAGTCATCACCGCCGCGATCAAATTCGCCGAGGCGGCCATCGAGGCCCTCGGCAAGTTCGCGGCCCTGGTCGCCGATATCGCCCCGGACCCGGGCGGCTGGCTCAAGAAGGCCGGCAGCGCCGCCAAGACCGGCATCCAGGAACACCTCTGGGGCGCCATCAAAACGGCTGTGAAGCAGTGGTTCGACGCCAAGGTGGAGGGCATCCTCGGCCTCGGCAAGACGGTCATCAACGTCCTCGTCAAGGGCTGCATGTCCTTGAAGCAGATCGGCAAGATGGCCTGGGACGCGATCATCGCGTCCCTCCCGATGATGATCGCCGCCCTGGTCGTCGAGAAGGTCGTCTCGATGATCATCCCAGCGGCCGGCGCGATCCTCACCATCGTCCAAGGCCTCATGGCCGCCTGGCAGTCGGTCAGCGCGATCCTCGCCGCCTTCGGCAAATTCTTCGCCTTCCTCAAAGCCGTCAAGGCCGGCCCCGCCGCCTGCCTCTTCGCCGAAGCAGTGGCAGCCGGCGTGGTGGCCCTCCTCGAACTCATCACCAACCTGCTCCTGGCCCGCCTCGGCCGTGCCGCCAAGGGCGTAGGCAAACGCCTCAAGGCCATGGCCCAGAAGATCGCCGCCGGCCTCAAAAAAGCCGGTAAGGGCGCCCGCAAAGCAGCCGGCAAGGCCGTCAACTCCGCCAAGGCCGCCACCCGCAAGGCCGCCCAGGCGCTGCGCAAGCCCACAGGGCCGGTGAAACCCAAGGGGGCCCGGGTCCCGGGCCGGCCTGGCAAGTCCACTGCCCGCACCCCGGACGGCGCACAACCCAAGCACCAGCCCAAGACACACCCGACCGGCCGCCCGACGAGCAAGACCCCGGACCCGGCCAAAAAGAAGCACACCGACGAGGCCGACGCCAAGAAGGCCAAGGACGAGACCACTTCACTGAACAAGCACCCGGACAGGGACAGGCCTGACAAGCCGAAGGACAAGACGCCGGACCGCGACGGCCCGGACAAGGACAAGGACGGCGCGAAGGACACGGACGGCCCGGACAGCAAGAAAGACAACGCCCCGGACAAGGACAAGGACGGGCGGGACGAGAAGTCCGACAAGGACGGCCCTGACGGAAAGAAGGACAAGAAGCCCGACAAGCCGTCCAAGAAGAAGGAGACCGAGGCCCCCAGGCGCGCCAAGCCGCGCAAGCCGAAGTCCCCGCTGGGCCGCGCCCTCAAGAAGATGAAGGGCAAGGTCAAGTCCGCCCTCAAGAAGGTCCGCAATGCCAGGAAGGCGCTGGGCAAGAAACTCCGCAAGTCCAAGGTCGGCAAGGCTCTCAAGAACACGGCCAAGAAGACCCGCGATTTCTTCGAGAAGAAGCGCGGAAATCTCCGCGACAACAAACAGCACAAGAAGGACCACAAGAAACAGAAGAACGAAGACAGGAAAAAGAAGGAGAACTCCAAGGAGTCCAAGGCGGCTCGGCTCCACAAAATCGCAGGCCGCATCAGGCCGAAGCTGGACGGCATTCTCGAAAAGGGCGTACCCCGCCCGGTCATGAACGCGACCCTGGCCGGTATGCGTCTCTGGTACCGCCTCACGGGACTGTCCCTGCGTGGCGGCGACACGGGGTTCGTCAACGCGCGACTCAACCCCGATGAGGACACGAACCAATTTGCCACCCAACAGCCGGTAGCCGCTCCACAGCAAGCAGCGGCATCAGCGCCGGCCCCGCAGCAGGTTCAGCAAAGCACCATCCAGCGACAGCAGAATCAGGCGGCAGCCCAGAGTTCGGCCGGCGGGCCCGCCGGCCAGCGTGCGCAGAACGTGCAGCAGCTGAACTCAAGCCTGGCCACGATCCTCGCCTATCCCTTCGAGCCGCACCCGACCTACCGGCAGGCAGGCGAGGTGCAGACCTACAAGGAAGCGGATAAACGACGCAGGAAGGAGAAGCGCCACAGGACGAAGAACAGCCTCAAACCACGGAAGACACAGGTGACGGCAGATCACATACCGTCCGGTCGGGCCATCATCGCGTCTCACCAGCGACAGTTCATTGAGGAGCAGGCGAAGGGGAACAGAAGTCTTCGGCGCATGCTGGATGACGAGGCGGCCGGCGTCATCACGCAGAGGGACAAGGAGAAGCTCGACGCGGAGCGCTTGAGACTCCTCCGGAAGGAGAAATTGCTCGCTAAAGGCCAGGACGGCCTCAAGAGGCACCAGCGGAAGGCTCAGGAGAAGTACAACCAGGCCCTTACCGTCATGGTTCCGGAAGAGCCCGTACACAAGAAGGGCCGCACCTGGGGGCCCAATAACACGCCGGAGCAATACGAGCGTGACGCCCTGGACCTGACCCGTGCAGCAAAATTCGACTTCCAGCGGTACTTACGGCACCTCTCCACGCCGCCTCAGGTGCTCACCAAAGCCTATGTTGCCCACTATGTGCGACTTTACAAACAGCTCGTGGACGACGGGGTCATCGACTACTCTCGTGGGATCGACATGATGTTCTTGCACTACTGGGGGAAGGCGAAATGAATTCCAGCGACGAAATTCGGAGGATCAACGCCAGCTCCCGACTCGTCGGCCCGAAGAAGAGGGAGCGGATCTTCGCGTACCTCTGCACGCTGGAGGATCACGGCGTGCCCGCCGCCGTCGAAGAGCTGACCGCGACCGACAGCCGGCATCTCGCCGAATATCTGGCGCAGTACCTTGAGTTGGTGGCGGGCCACCCGGCGGAGAAGACCCGGGCCGCAGAGGCCCTCAGGGGGCACGAGGAACTCGTCAGCGCTGCCGCGCGCCTGGTGCCCTGGCTTCCCGAGAAGACCCTCCAGGGCTTCATCGAGGACTACGTCGCCGCAGGCGACCCCGACGCGCCCGTGGCCAACGTCCTTTACACCATCGGCATCTACCGGCCCGAGCTGCTCCGCTCTGTCGCCGACCGGATCCCCGATGACAGCATCCGGCAGTCGATGCTGTCCGGGGCACCCGACGGCGAGGTGCAGCAGCTGCTCGCTCAATGGGAGGCCACCCAGGACCCTCGTCACCTGCTCCAACTGGCCTTCATCCGCACCCCATTCGCCCAGGAGGCCCTACTCGGCGTCCGGGACGAGTTCGGCGGCTCTCCGGAGTGGGAGACCCTGCTGGAGCTCTCGGGCGCCCTGCCAGACTCGCCCCTGCCGGCCGGCCACTCCCCCGCGTACATGGGGTTCGTCGCCGAACGCGGCGCCGGCCCGCACCAGGTCGCCCGTCCGGTGTCGGATGACGTGCCGGTGTGCCACCTGTGCGAGACACCCGCCGGGCACCTGTTGACCCTGTCGGCGGAGGAACTCCCTTACGGGCTGACAGCAGACCCGACGTTCTATTGGTACGCCTGCGGATGCGACGGCATCGAATCCACAACAGTACGGACCGAGCCGGGCCGGACCACGGTGTATTACGGTCCGCAGGGTCCCGCCGACCCGGACTTCAGCTTCGCGGGCGGCGAGCGGTCCCTCATCCTTGAGACCCATCCCAACCAAGTGGGCGTGACCACTCGGGGAGTGACCGAGCAGTCCCTGCACCAAGTGGGCGGGCTGCCGCGGTGGATCAGGCCCGACATCCATCCGCGCTGCCCCGAATGCTCGGGAGTCATGCGCTTCCTCGCCTTCATGGACAGCGCCCGGACGCCCTTCGGGCAGCTCCGGCTCGGCGGGCTCGTCTACTGCTTCTGGTGTGACGACTGCCGCGTGTCGAGCACGAAAATTCAGCGTTGAGAAGTATAGGGGGATTTCATGACTCGTTATGCCGACATACCCAAACCCATCCGTTCCGGACTGGTCATCGTTGATCCCGAGCGGGGGACGCCGCAGCGGATCATCGTGCTGCAGTTCAACCCGGACACGTTGGAACGGTCCGTGGCGCCCCAGGCCGCCGGAGGTGAGGGAGATGGCGGCGGAGGCGGGAGTGGTGGCGATAGGAATGAGGCGCTAAGGCTCAAGGGCCCCGCGCAGGAGACCTGGAAGTTCACGGCCGAGATCGACGCCACCGATCAGTTGGACGTAGCCGCGCCGGACGGGATTCACCCCCAGCTGGCCGTGCTGGAAATGCTGGTGCAGCCGACGACCGCGCAGCTCAGGGCCGCGTCCCACCTCACCAAGAAGGGGACCATTGAGATCAGCCCGATCGAGACGCCGCTGACGCTCTTCACCTGGGGGAGTAAGCGCGTTATGCCGGTGCGGCTCACCGAGTTGTCGATCAATGAGTCGGCGTTCGATGTGAATCTCAATCCGATTCGGGCCTCGCTCAGCATTGGCCTGAAGGTACTGACCGTGAGTGACCTTCCGGCCGGGCACCGTGGAGCCGAGCTCTACCTCGCGCACCTCGCGCAGAAGGAGCAGTTGGCGCGGACGGCCCGGGGTGGGAGTTTTGCGGCGTTGGGGCTCGGGAGGGGGATCTGAGGCGTGATTGAGCCGTATGAGAGCGCGTTGGACGAGGTGCCCGGGGCGCATCCGTATCCGCGGAGCAGTCGGTATCACGATGCGGAGATCGGGGTGCATCGGAAGGCCGACGGGACTGAAGTGAGGTATGCCAAGCGGAGGTTGTTGCCGGCGCTCGACGATGCTGCGGAGGAGACCGTGCCGCACACAGTCAGTGCCGGTGAGCGGGTCGATCAGCTGGGGCAGCGGTACTTCGGGGATCCGGGGCAGTGGTGGCAGATTGCCGATGTCAATCCCGTCCTCGATCCACGGGAGTTGACGGATGAGCCGGGCGAGGAGATAGGCATTCCGTTGGCAGGCGGATTCCCTGGTGGCATGGGTGGACCGGGGGTGCGGAATGGCTGATGAGCAGCCGGTCGGGCGGGGGCCTATCCATGTGTCGTTGTACATGGGGCCGAAGTCGGCGCGGCCGGTGCCGTCGGAGGTGACGGAGGCGCTGCTGTCGGCTCAGATTACGAGTACGGCGGGTGAGAGGTCCGGGTTTCAGCTCGCGTTTGATCTGACGAAGAAGGGGGCGATCATCAAGCGGTTGTTGCCCGAGGGGTTCTTTGATCCAAAGACGCGGGTGATTCTGGCCGTGTCGATCAAGGGGACGGCGGCCGTGCTGCTGGATGGGGTGATTGTGCGGCAGGAGGTGGGGGCCAGTAATCAGCCTGGACAGACCACTCTTACCGTGACCGGGGAAGATCTGACGTTGTTGATGGATCTGGAGGAGCGGACGGACCGGTATCCCAACCTCGCGCCCTCGCAGCGGGTTGAGCGGATTCTGGGGAAGTATGCCGACTACGGGATTGACTCGCGGATTATTCGGGAGCAGGTGCCGCAGCCGCCCAGGGAGCAGCTCCGGGTCGACTACCAGACCGGGACCGACCTGCAGTATGTGAATGAGTTGGCCAGGGCGAATGGTTATACGTTCTATCTGGATCCTGGGCCCGTGCCGGGGAAGTCGACGGCGTTCTGGGGGCCGGAGCAGCGGCTCGGCCAGCGGCAGCACGCATTGAATGTGAATATGGATGTGAACTCGACTGTGGATCAGTTGACGTTTGCTTATGACGGGACGGCGCGGGAAGAGCCGCAGGCTCGGGTGCAGGACCCGGTGACGCGGCGGGCGCCGCTGCTCGACCAGCCGGACATCAGTCCGCTCAGGCCGCCGTTGGGGTTGCGTGGGTCGCCGGCGTTGAAGCGAAAGACGCTGAGCGGGACCGCGAAGATGGATGAGGCACTGGCGAAGGCGGAGGCCTTGGCGCGGGCCGCCACCAGTGCCGATTCCATTTCCGGGTCGGGGCAGTTGGACGTCAATCGGCATGGGTATGTGCTGCGGCCGCGGGAGTTGGTGGGAGTGCGGGGAGCCGGGGTGACGTATGACGGCGACTACTACGTGAAGAGTGTGACGACCAATCTCCGGCCCGGTTCCTACCAGCAGAACTTCACGCTGTCGCGTGAGGGCCTGATCGCCCGCAGCAACACCGTCCGTCCGTAAGGACTGTAAGGACCTAAGGAGAAACGCCGCTCATGGCTGGTGGACCGAACAACCGCTTCCTCGGCAAGTTCCGGGGCCGGGTGGCGGCGAATGACGACCCGATGGGGATCGGACGGGTCAGAGTCCAGGTCCCGGATGTCTTGGGGGATGAATCCTCCACCTGGGCGTTGCCGTGTTTTCCGTTCAGCGGGGAGAAGGCGGGGCAGGTGGTGGTGCCGTCCGTCGGGGCCGGTGTGTGGGTGGAGTTCGAGCAGGGGGATCCCAGTTTCCCAGTGTGGACGGGGTGTTGGTACGGGCGGCGGGACGAGTTGCCGGAGGATGCGCAGGTGGATCCGGCGACTTCGCATCCCGTTGTCATTCAGACGCCTGGGAAGCACAAGATTGTCATGTCGGATGTGCCCACCAATGGGATTTTGCTGGAGGCGCCAGGCGGCGCGTACGTGAAGATCGATGCGACGGGTGTGCATATCAATAACGGGCACGGGGCGTCGATTTCACTTGTCGGGGATCAAGTCGACATCAATGAGGGCCGGTTGACCGTGCCCAAGAAACGATAGCGAAAGCGGGGGGAGTAGTGACGTGTTGACCGGGAATCTCGTCCACGGTGGCATGGTGTTCAGCTGCCCGCACGGAGGGCGCGTGTTATCGACCGCGGCCGCCACAACAAGTGCAGGCACAGGCGCAGGCGTACGGATCGACGGCGCGCCCGTGGCCACCGTCGCGGACCTCTTCACGGTCAGCGGATGTACGCACTCCGTCGCCCATCGGCCGCAGCCCTGCACGAGTGTCCGCTGGACGACGAGCGCGAGCGCTGACGTCGTACGGATCGACGGTGCGCCGGTGCTGCTGGACACCACAGCAGCGATGTGTTTCAGCGCCGGGCTGCTGCCGCAGGGCCCGCCAGTCGTGGCGTCCGTCCATCAGGGCCATCAGGGGGTATCGAGTCGATGAGGGCTGCCAGGAAAGTACGTACCGAGGTCGCGTTTCCGTTTCGGATCGATCGGCGGGGGCGTACCGCGCATGCCGATCACGACGCGCATGTGCGGGATTTGATCGAGCAGTTGTTGTTCACGAGTCCGGGTGAGCGGGTCATGCGGCCCGAATTCGGGTGTGGGCTGCTGGATCTGGTCTTTACGCCGAACAGTCCGGAGTTGGCATCCGCCGTGGAGCTCTCCGTGCAGGCCTCGCTGCAGCGCTGGCTGGGCGACCTGATCGAGGTGGAATCGCTGGACGTGGTGAGCGAGGAGAACGTCGTACGCGTGTATCTGCGCTATGTGGTGCGTTCCACCGCCAGTCGGCGCGATGAAGTGTTCGAGGGGCGGGGCGAGATATGAGTGAGCAGCAGCTCGCTACGAGCGAGTTGACGTGCCGTACGGACAGTCGGCGCGGGCGGATCAGGGCGGCACAGCTCAATGGGATTGATGCGGTCGAGGTCGCCGACGATGGGGTGACGCTGACCGTCACCTTTCTTGGGAAAGCGCCGCACGGGCTGTGCCCGGAGAATGTCCGTATTGACGGCGGACGACGGATCACCGGCCTGGAGGCGCTGGAGATTTCGGTCGAGCGGGAGGAGGATCCCGAGCTCGACGACCGGTTGCACGTCGTCCTCGATCGCGCCGGTGACACATCCCGTTACCGTCTCTCCATCGTCACCACCGACCCGTACGGGCGGCCCGGCACCGACCCGTACGAGGGCTTCGACCAGCGGTATTTCCGTCAGGAATTCTCCTTCCGGGCCGATTGCCCGAGCCCTTTCGACTGCGTGGACGACGAGACGCAGCAGGACTGCCCGGACACCTTCAAGCCCGCGCCCGTCATCGACTACACGGCTCGTGATTACGACACCTTGCGGCAGCTGGTCCTGGACCGGCTGCGGCTGACTACCCCCGACTGGGTCGAGCGCAATCCGGCCGACCTGGGAATGACGCTGGTCGAGCTGCTCGCCTACACCGCCGACCAGATCAGTTATCAGCAGGATGCGGTGGCGACCGAGGCCTATCTCGATACTGCGCGGCGCAGGGTCTCCGTACGGCGGCATGTAAGGCTTATCGATTACCCGATGCATGACGGGTGCAGCGCGCGGGCGTTCGTGTCCGTGGAGGCCGTGGAAGAACTCACCCTCCTTCCCGGCGAATTCCGCTTCGCCGCGATCGACACGAGGACGTTCGGGCCGCGCGACCGGCCCGAGATCGGGACCGTCATCGACGACCGGGATCTGGCGGTGCTCGATGAGCGCGGCTCGGTGGAGGTCTTCGAGCCGGTCGCCGACGCACCGCTCGTCCTGCGCCCCGAGCACAACGCGATCCGGCTGTGGACCTGGGGCGGCGAGGTCTGCGCCCTGCCGAAGGGAGCCACCGGCGCGACGCTGCGCGACGAGTGGACGGATGACACCTGCGAGGGCCGCGCTCTCCGCCTCTCCCCCGGTGACCTGCTGCTCTTCGAGGAGGTCAAGGGGCCGCGCACCGGAACCCCCGGCGACCAGGACCCGACGCACCGACAGCCGGTCCGCCTCACCTCCGCCACCCCGGCCGTCGACCAGCTCGACGGCAGGCCGGTGCTGGAGATCACCTGGGCGGCGGAGGACGCGCTGACCTTCCCGCTGTGCCTGTCCACCCGTGGCGGCAGCGGCTGCGCGCCCGTCGAGGACGTGAGCGTGGCGCGCGGCAATGTCGTACTGGTCGACCACGGGCGGTCGCTGACCTTCGGGAGCGCGCAGGAAGGCACTCCCGAAGCCTTCACCGTCCCGCCCGTCCCTGCCGTCCTCGGCTCCTGCGACCCGCCGGCCTTCGGCTGCGCCGACCACAAGGACGGCGGGAATGCGACAGCCCGGACCATCAACCATCTGATGGAGAAGGCCGGCTGCCACCAGACGCTCACCCCCGACGACATCCGTGAGCTGTTCACCGTCGTCGGCGAGGAGGCGACCGTACGGGCCGGGCTCGGGCTGGAGCTGGCCGGGCAGCGGCGCGAGAGGGTGGTGCCGGGGACGGTGTATGCGCAGGCCGAAGCGCTCCGCACGCTGCTCGCCCAGTCCGTCTACCCGGGCGTCCGGCCGCGCTTCCGGCCCGTACTGCACCGCTCCCCCGTCGCCCAGACCGTGCCCTTCCCGCAGCCCGCGCAGGTGGCCGCCGGGCAGGCCGACCGGCTGGCGGGTATACGGGAGCGCGTACGCAACCGCCTCGTCGAGCTGTGGCGCAGCGCGCGCGACCACGACGGGCTGACAGAGGAGGAGATCGCCGAGCTGACGGTGATCTTCGGGCTCAAGGTCCTGGAACACATCGAACTGCACCGCCACCCGGTGCGTGCGCTGCGGGAGCTGCTGCATCGTGGCGACCGGCTGCTGGACGCCAAGCTGCGCCGGCTGGACGTGCTGACCGCACGGGCCCGCGCGGGGACGGTCCTCGACGGGCACATCGCCTGGGAGATCGCGCACAGCTGGGGCCCGGCGTACGCGGCGGGGCTGCACCCGGACGAGCCGGCGCTGCACGGCCCGGCCGCCGGTCTGCTGCCCGATCCGCGCGCCGCGCTGCCCGCCGTACGCCTCCACGATGGGGAACACACCTGGCTCCCCCGCCGCGACCTCCTCGAGAGTGGTCCCCGCGACCGGCACTTCGTGGGCGAGCTGGAGGACGACCAGCGGATCGCGCTGCGGTTCGGCGACGGGCGGTACGGGGCGCGCCCCGAGCCCGGCAGCCGCTGGGAACTCCACTACCGCCTCGGCGGCGGTACGGCCGGCAATGTCGGCGCCGAGGCGATCAACCATCTGGTGCTCAGCCGGGATCCGGACGCCTCGGACGCCGCCGAGCCCCTCCCCGTGGCCGGTGTCCGCAATCCGCTGCCCGCCACCGGTGGCGCCGAACCCGAGCCCGTCGAGCAGGTGCGCCGGCTCGCCCCGCTCGACCTCAAGCGCACCCGGCTGCGGGCCGTGACCGCGGCGGACTACGCGGAGCTGGCGTCCGCGCTTCCGGGCGTGCAGCGCGCGGCGGCCGAGATCCGCTGGACCGGCAGCATCCAGGAGGCGCATGTCGCCATCGATGCGGCGGGGACCGGTGAGCCCACGCCGCGGCTGCTGGATTCCGTCGCGTATGCGCTGGAGAGCTACCGGCGGATCGGGCACGACCTGGTCGTCGAGCCGGCCCGAACGGTGCCGCTCGACCTCGCGCTCGAGGTGTGTGCGACACCGGGGCATCAACAGGGTCAGATCCTGGCCGAGTTGAGCCGGGTGCTCGGCAACCGGCGCCTTCCGGGCGGCCGCCTCGGCTTCTTCCATCCGGACGCGCTGACCTTCGGCGAGCCGGTCCGGCTGAGCCGCCTCGTGGCGGTGGCCGCGGCCGTACCGGGCGTGGCGAGCGTACGGGTGAGCCGGCTGCAACGGCTTTTCCATCAGGGGCACATGGACAACAGAGCACGGGAGGACGGTGTGCTGCGGCTCGGCCCGCTGGAGATCGCCGTGTGCGACAACGACCCGGAGCGGCCCGAGAACGGCCGCCTGGCCATCGGCATCGCAGGAACCGGAGAGCTTGGGGGTGCCCGATGAGCGGCACATGCGGATGCGGATGCACGGGCGGCGGCAGCGACGAGCGCCGCGCCCCCGACGCCCTCTACAACCCGCCGGGCCGCAGCGCCCTCGCCTACCGCGTCGGCGACCACGCCTCGTTCCTGGCCGGGATGCTGGACCGGCTCGCCTCCCCCGCCTATCCGGCGCTGCGCGGCCTGACCGTCCGCACCCCGGACGACCCGGCGATCGGGCTGCTCGATGCCTGGGCGGTGTTGGGGGACATCCTGACCTTCCACAGCGAGCGGATCGCCGACGAGGGGTATCTGCGGACGGCGAACGAACACCGGTCGCTGGCGCTGCTCGGGCGGCTGGTCGGGCACCGGCCGCGGCCGGGTGTCGCGGCCGATACCCATCTTGCGTACACCCTGGACAAGGACCCGCGCGCGGCGGGACTGCCGGTCGTCATCCCCCGTGGCTCGCGCAGCCACAGCGTGCCCGCCGCCACCGGTGAGGAGTCGCAGACGTTCGAGACCGGCGAGGACCTGACCGCTCGCTGGGACTGGAACCTGCTGAAGGTGCGCAGGCGCCGGCCGGCGCTCCTGGTGCCGGAGGATCTGGCGAAGCGTGCGGAGGTGTTCGTCGCGGGGACGTCCACCCAGGTGCAGACCGGTGACCAGCTGCTGTTCGACTTCGGGAGCAGGCAGCTGCTGCTGCCGGTGGCGAAGGTGCGGATCGACCGGGAGGAGGATCTCACCGCGATCGGTCTGCCGCAGTCCGCGCCGCCCACGCTCAAGGAGCTGGTGGACGAGCTGCGGCAGTGGATCACCGAGCCGGAGGACACCGGCGATCCGGATGACCCCGACTACCCGCCGGGGCCCACCGCCGAGACGCCCAACCCCCGCCCCGTCAGCAAGCTGATCGAGACCTTCGACCTCCAGGTACTGGCGCCGCTGCGCAAGGATCTGGGCGCCCTCACCACACCCGCCGCCTTCGCCGCGCGGCTGGCCGGGCCGCATGAGCGGCTGGCGGAGGCGCAGGTGCTCGCCGAGCCGTACGAGAAGGTGGCCGCCTGGTTCGAGGAGCTGGAGGCGGTGGTCGGCGAACTCCGGGAGCACGCCGAGGACTTGGACCCGGTGCCCACAGTGCCCGGCAAGCCCAAGCCCGCAGCGGGAAAGCCCCGGCCGGAGTCCGCCGCCCTGGGCGCCCTGGCCTCCCTCCTCCCCGCCCTCCGCACCAGCGTCGTCCGCCCCCCGGCCGGCACCGATGTCGGCTCCCGCACCGCCGGCCGCCTCTTCGCCCCCGGCTCGGACCTCACCGCACGCCTGCTGTCCGCCCTGGACCCGCGGCTCGCGGACGGGATGTACGCGGCCTGGCGGCAGGCGTCGTCCGAGGTGCCGTCCGCGCTGCGCGAGGTGCTGGCGATGCGGGTGACGGCGGCGCCCTTCGGGGCGACCGCGCCGCTCAAGCCCGTACAGGACGAAAAGGGCCGGGTGATCCGGCAGGCGGACTGGCCGCTGACCGGTGGCGTGCTGACCAGCATGCGGATCGTGTTCGACACGGCGGGCAAGGCGCCGGTGAAGGCGGAGTTCGAGCACATCGAGACCGGCCAGACCGCTCAGCACACGGTGAATCTGCCGTCGGACGAGCCCTTCACGCTGGGCCCCGGCCGCGTCGAGCTGTCCACCCGCACCGGTCAGGACCACGATCTGAGCTGGCTGGGCCGCCGCCCGACCGACTCGCAGGAGTCGGGGATCACGGCGCGGCTGCTGGCCGGGCTGCCGGAGCGCAGCCTGTTCGTGGCGCGCCCGGACGAGGCGGGCCGGATCGAGGTCGCGGTCAATAACGGCCAGACGGAGACCTGGCATCTCCAGCCGGGGGATCAGCACCAGATCCGGCACGGCGAGTACGAGGTGACGGTGCGCCGCACGTCGGCCGGGGAGCCGCCCGCCGTGGAGATCGGCATCGCGACGGTCCCGGCGGCCGCCAACCGTTATGTGCTGCCGCTGGATTCCGTCCAGGACGGCATCACGGTCGGCAGCTGGGTCGCCGTCCAGCGGCCGGGTAAGGGCGCGGGCGGCAACGACGGTATCCCCGGCGACAAGAAGCTGGCGTTCGTCACCACGCGGGTGACGGCGGTGCGCACCGCCGCGTACACCAACTTCGGTATCACCGGGCGCGGTACGGAGCTGACCCTGGCCGATCCCTGGCTGGACGAGCACGATGTCGTCCTCTCCGCGATCCGTGACACCACGGTGCATGCGGGCGGGCAGCCGCTGCGGCGGGCGGACGAGCCGCTGGGCGAGGACGTGCACGGCAACGAGATCGAACTGGCCGGGCTGTACGACGGGTTGCGGCCGGGCCGGCAGCTCATCGTCTCCGGCGAGCGTACGGACATCCCGGGCATCCCCGGTGGTGCGGGACTCCGGGCCACCGAACTGGCCGTGATCGCCGCCGTCGACCAGCGGCTGGACCCCGATCTGCCCGGCGACCATGTGCACACCACGCTCACCCTCACCGCCGGCCTCGCCTACCGCTACCGCCGGGACACCGTCCGCATCCAGGGCAACGTCGTGGCCGCGACGCAGGGCGAGAGCCGGGACGAGGCGATCGGCAGCGGGGACAGCGCGCGGGCGCACCAGACGTTCGCGCTCTGGCAGTCGCCGCTGACCTGGCTGCCGGACGACAACCCGCTGGGCGCGACGCCGGAGCTGGAGGTGCGGGTCGACGGTCTGCTGTGGCATGCGGTGGACAGCCTGGCGGGGCGGGGCCCACGGGAGAGGGTGTATGTCCTGGGCGTCGCGAGCGGGGGACGTACGACGGTGACCTTCGGCGACGGGGTGCACGGCGCCCGGCTGCCGTCCGGGCACGACAACGTACGGGCCCGCTACCGCTTCGGCACCGGCCGGGCCGCCAATGTCGCCGCACACCGCATCACCCAGGTGATCACCCGGCCGCTGGGCGTCACCGGGGTCACCAATCCGCAGCCCGCCACGGGGGGTGCGGACGCGGACGGACCGGGGCTGACCCGCCGTACCGTGCCGCTCGCCGTCTCCGCGCTGGACCGGCTGGTCTCGCTGTCCGACTACGAGGACTTCGCCCGGTCGCGGGCGGGCATCGGCCGGGCCGCCGCGCGGGAGCTGTACGACGGGCGGCGCAAGGTGCTGCATCTGACGGTGGCCGGGGTGGACGACATCCTGATCGCGCCGGATGCGGAGGTGCTGCGGGCGCTGCGCTCCTCGCTCGCCGAGTACGGGGATTCCCGGCTGCCGGTGCGGGTGGACGTACGGGAGACCGTCCTGCTGCTGCTCGTGGCGAAGGTGAAGGTGGCGCCGGATCATTCCTGGGCGCTGGTCGAGCCCCGTGTGCGGGCGGCGTTGCTCCGGCACCTCGGCTATGAGGGACGGGAGTTGGGGCAGCCGGCGCAGTGGTCGGAGGTGCTGGCGGCCGCGCAGTCCGTGCCGGGGGTGGATTACGTGGACGTGGACGCCTTCACCGGGATTCCGGCCTCCGTCACGCCGGCCGAACTCGCCCGGCTGGGCGAACGGTTCGCCGGCCCTCCGCCTTCCTCCGTCCCCGCCCGGCTCGCCGCGTACGACGAGCAGATTCACGAGGTGACGTCGGCCGACGGAGAAACGCTCACCGCCGTCGCCGCCCGCTACGGCATCCCGCTCGCCGAGCTCCTCCGCCTCAACCCCGACATCACCGACACCCGGCCGCTGCCCAAGGGCCGCGCGGTCTGCGTCTTCCGCGGCATCCGGCCCGCCCAGCTCGCGCTGTTCTCGCCGCAGGTCGCGGACACGCTGATCCTCACGGAGGTAACCCGATGAGTACGACGAGGGAGCCGGACGGGCTCGCGGAGCTGCTGCCGCAGTGGCACCGGCTGCGGGACGCCGAGAATGGCGAGCCTCTGCGCGCCCTGCTGGCCGTGATCGCCGAGCAGGTGGACCGGGTTCGGGACGGGGTCGCCCAGCAGTACGACGACTGGTTCGTGGAGAGCGCCGCCGAATGGGTGCTGCCGTACATCGGCGATCTGGTGGGCTACCGCCCGCTGCCCGGCTACGAGCGGGTGCTGGCCACCGGGCTGCGCGACGGCGGGCTGCCGGACTCCTCGCGGCGGCGGCTGGCCGAGGCGCTGGCGCCGCGCCGCGATGTGGCGGCGACGGTCGGCAACCGGCGGCGCAAGGGCACCCTGGCGCTGCTGGAGGAGCTGTCCGAGGGGGTGGCGGGCTGGCCGGCGCGGGCGGTGGAGTTCTCCCGGCTGGTCGCGCACCAGCAGCCGGTGAAGCTGTACGGGTCGGGCACCGAGGCCGTCAATGCGCGGCGGGCCGGGCGAGGGCGGCTGGTGGACGTACGGGACGGCGCGGAGCTCGACCTGGCGGGCGGTCCGTTCGGGACCGTGGCCCGGTCGGTGGATGTGCGCCGGGTCAACTCCCGCCGTACACAAGGGGGTTACACCCCGGCCGGGGTCGGACTGTTCGTCTGGCGGCTGAAGCCGTACTCGGTGACGCGGGCGCCCGCCTACTGCATCGACCGGGCCCGTAACCTCTACACCTTCTCCATCCTGGGCAATGACACCGCGCTGGCGACCCGCCCGGAGCCGGAGCCGTCCGCCACGCACCTCGCGACCCTCGACAACGTCCCGGCCGCGATCCGCCGCCGCCAACTGCACGACCGGCCGGCGGACTACTACGGGCCGGGCAAGAGCTTCACCATCCGGCGGGACGGCGAGGACAACCCGGTGCCGCCGGCCGACATCGTCGTCGCGGACCTGAGCGACTGGCGCTACCGGCCCAAACGGGGCCAGGTGGCGGTGGACCCGGAGCTGGGCCGGATCGCCTTCGGGTCGCGGTCGGCGCCGCGGCAGGGCGTATGGGTGGACTACCACTACGGGTTCGGGGACGAGCTGGGCGGCGGGGAGTATCTGCGGGAGAGGGAGACCGCTCCCGACGCCGCCGTCTACCGGGTCGGGCCCGGCCAGACCTACCAGCGGATCATGGATGCGTACGGGGCGTGGCAGCACGACCGGCGGGGCGGGCGGTGCGGCCCCGACGGCATCATCGAGATCACCCACAGCGGCGCCTACCAGGAGCAGCTGGACTTCGACCTGGACCCCGGCGACCGGCTGGAGCTGCGCGCGGCCGAGGGAACCCGGCCTGTCATCCGGCTGCTGGACTGGTACAGCAACCGGCCGGACGCGCTCAACATCCGTGCGCAAGAGGCGAGTTGCGAGCCGGGCGAGCGGCCGCGGATGGTGCTGGACGGGCTGCTGGTCACCGGCCGGGGGCTGAACGTCACCGGGCCGATGGGCTCCCTCGTCCTGCGGCACTGCACCCTCGTACCGGGCTGGTCGCTGGAGCCGGAGTGCGATCCGCACTCCCCCGAGGAGCCGAGCCTGGTCCTGGACCGTACGACCGCGTGTGTGGAGATCGACCGGACGATCCTGGGCACCATCGAGGTCATCGGGGACGAGGTGGGCGAGGACCCGCTGTCGATCCACCTGCGCGACTCGATCCTGGACGCCACCGGCTCCGACCGCGAGGCCCTGTCGGCTCCCGACTGCCGCCATGCGCATGCCGTGCTGCACGCGCACCGGACCACCGTCATCGGCGAGGTCCACACCCACGCCGTACAGCTCGCCGAGAACAGCATCTTCACCGGGCGGATGCATGTCGCCCGGCGCGGCATCGGCTGTCTGCGCTTCAGTTACGTCCCGCCGGGGTCGCGCACCCCGCGCCGCTACCGCTGCCAGCCGGATCTGGTGGGGCCCGATGGGGGTACCTCCCGCTCGAGCGGAGCCGAGAGTGGGGGAGCCGCGCGGGTGCGGCCGCTGCTGCGCGGCGAGCGCTACGGGACGCCGTGGTACGGGCAGTTGGCGGTCGGCTGCGCCGAGGAGATCCGTCGGGGCGCGGAGGACGGGGCCGAGATGGGCGCGTACCACGACCTCTACCAGCCGCAGCGCGAGGACAGCCTGCGGGCCCGGCTCGCGGAGTACACGCCGGCGGGGACCGACGCGGGGATCGTGTGGGTGACATGAGCCCTCCCGCCCTTCCGCTTCCTGGCCGTGACCTTCCGACTCCCGACCTTTTGAGCATCCCGAACGAGGGGGACCCCTTCCATGCACGCTGATCTCTCGCGCTTCACCTTCCGGCCGCAGCGCCACTACTCCGCGGTGGTCGCCCAGCAGGGCCGCGTCCAGCTGGACGCCGACGCCAACGAGCAGACCGCGATCCAGCTGTTCCAGGCCCGTACGATCGCCGCCGATCTGATCGGGCAGCACGGCGGGCCGAGCGGCGCCACCGGCTTCAAGATCGACCTTCAGGGCGGCTCCCGCGACCTGGACAACCTGCTCATCGGCGGCGGCCGCTACTACGTGGACGGCATCCTGGTCGACGCGACCCGCCCGCAGCCCGGGGAACCGGTGCCCGCGGAAGGAACCAAGAACACCGAGGACGGCGAGGACAAGGACGGGCCGGACGACGGCGAGGACGCGGCCGCGCCCAAGGCGCCGGACGCCACCTGGTCGTACTGGGACCAGCCCGACGGCTTCCGCGACCCGGAGCGGCCCGGCGACCGGCTGCCCAGCCAGTTCCCGTATCTGGCCTATCTGAAGGTGTGGGAGCGGAGCGTCACCGCCGCCGAGGACCCGGCGCTGCGCGAGGTGGCGCTGGGCTCCGCGCTGCCCGACACCGCGGCCCGCACCAAGGTGGTGTGGCAGGTGCTGCCGCTCCCCGGCACCGTGCTGGGGCTGGAGGGCGACAACCCGCCGGTCAAGGACATCCGCAAGGCGTTCGACACATGGGCCCGGCAGGCGTCCGCCCCCGCCTCCCGGCTCGCGGCGCGCAGTGAGCGCCCGGACCATGCGGACGACGACCCGTGCCTGGTCAAGCCGGATGCGCGCTACCGGGGGCCGGAGAACCAGCTCTACCGGGTCGAGGTGCACGACGCGGGCGGCGCGAAGGAGGCCACCTTCAAGTGGTCGCGGGAGAACGGCTCCGTCACCTTCCCGGTCGATGAACTGGACGGCACCTGGGTCGCGTTGGCGACACTGGGCAGCGACGACAAGCTGGATCTGAATGTCGGCGACCGGGTCGAGTTCGTGGACACCGCCTCTACGAGCCGGGGCGAGGCGCTGCCGCTGCTGCGGGTCGAGGAGCTCGATCTGCCGGGGCGGCGGGTACGCCTCTCGGACGAGCCGGCGGCGGGCGTGGGGCGGCGGCCCGAGCTGCATCCGTATCTGCGCCGCTGGGACCACCGCGAGGGCAGCGCCCGGGCGGTCAAGCGGAGTGCGCAGGCCGGGCGGCTCAAGCACGGTGCGCTGCCGGTGGAGGAGGGTGGCTGGCTGCCGCTGGAGGACGGCGTCGAGGTGTACTTCGCGGCGGACGGCACCTACCGCACCGGCGACTTCTGGCTGATTCCGGCCCGTACGGCCACCGGGAGCGTCGAGTGGCCGACGGATGCGGCGCGCCGGCCGCTGCTGCAGTCCCCGTCCGGGATCGCGGTGCACTACGCGCCGCTGGCGTGGATCCACGGCGAGCAGGCGGTGCCCGATCTGCGGCTGTCGTTCCGGCCGCTGTCGGAGGGCATCCCGGCGGCGGACGACGCGGCGCGGGCCGCCGAGGAGGCGGCGCGGGACGAGGAGACCTACGCCGAGTCCGGTGCGGAGTCCGGCGCCGAGGGCGATGCGGCGGCCCCCGTGAGCAGGTCGCAGACGACGGCCGCGGCCGAGGCGGCGGTCGACGAGGCGCCCGATCAGGGGGGTGTGGGCTGATGGCCACCCCGCTGACCGCGTCCCAGCTGCTCAAGGCGCTGCGCGACGAGGGTCTGGTCGTCCATGAGGTGCGTAACTGGCGGAACCACAACCGCAATTCCAAGGGCCGATGGGGCCCCCTGCACGGGGTGATGATCCATCACACCGTCACCCAGGGCACCGAGCGGTCCGTGGACCTGTGTTACGACGGCCATGCCGATCTGCCGGGGCCGCTGTGCCATGGCGTGATCGACAAGAAGGGCGAGGTGCATCTCGTCGGCAACGGCCGCGCCAACCACGCCGGGCTCGGCGACCGCGATGTCCTGCGGGCGGTGATCAACGAGACGGAACTGCCGCGGGACAACGCCGCCGACACGGACGGCAACCGTCACTTCTACGGCTTCGAGTGCATCAACCTCGGCAATGGCGGGGACCCGTGGCCTCAGGAGCAGAAGCTGGCGATCGAGAAGGTCTCGGCGGCGATCTGCCGGGCGCACCGGTGGAGCGAGCGCTCGGTGATCGGCCACAAGGAGTGGCAGCCGGGGAAGGTCGATCCGCGCGGCTTCACGATGAGCGGGATGCGGGACCGGATCAAGCGGCGGCTGGCGAAGGCACCGGAGGGGCCGGCGGGGGCCGACGGGCCGGGGTCCGAGGGCGGCGACCAGGGCGAGAACCGGCCGCCGGTGCCGCCGAAGCCGGAGTATCCGCCGTACGAACCGTTCCCCGGCAGCGGGTTCTTCCGCTCGGGGGAGCGCAGCGCGGTGATCGCGGCGATGGGTGAGCGCCTGGTGGCCGAGGGCTGCGGCCACTACAAGGGCGGGCGCCCCGGCCCGGACTGGAACGAGGCCCACCGCAAGTCGTACGCGGCCTGGCAGCGCAAGCTCGGCTTCTCGGGCAAGGACGCGGACGGGGTGCCGGGGAAGGTCAGCTGGGATCGGCTGCGGGTGCCCAACGCGTAGTGATTCGGTGCTGGTTGACGCCGTTTATTGAAACGCCGAGGCCGGGCGGCTCTCCCCCACAGAGAACCGCCCGGCCGTTCAGCAGCACCGGAGATGATCCGGCGCAATCCGTGTCACCGGCGTGCGGTGACGTGCCCGGTCCGATGTCACCGCCGTGACGGATGGACCGGGGCTACCTCCGGCCGGGGTTACCGGCCGGAGGAGTTCAGACGCCCTGGACGGGCAGGTTCGGCACGCCCGACAGGACCGGGAGGGCCGGGATGTTGGCGGCGTTGGTCAGGTCGCCGAGGTTGGCCGGGACGGCGGGGACGGCCGGGGCGCCGGGGACGGCCGGGACGGCGGGGACGGCCGGGGCGGCGGGGACGGCCGGGGCGCCGGGGACGGCGGGGACGGCCGGGATGGCGGTCACGTCGGACAGGTTGGCCGGGAGGGACTTCACCGGGGCCAGGCCCTGCGCGCCGGCGGCGGCGTCGGCGGCGATGTTCTGGCCGTCGGCCGTGACAACGGTCACCAGGCCCTGCGCGAACGGGGTGGCGTCGGCGCGGACACCCTGCGCGAACGGGGTGGCCTGGGCGCCGACACCCTGCGCGAAGACCTGCGCACGGCCACCGACGGAGGTCGCGAACGGGGTCGCCTG
Organism: Streptomyces sp. NPDC048483; assembly: GCF_040651455.1. Lineage (NCBI taxonomy): Bacteria > Bacillati > Actinomycetota > Actinomycetes > Kitasatosporales > Streptomycetaceae > Streptomyces > Streptomyces sp. NPDC048483. The sequence continues at coordinate 79,506 of NZ_JBEZJZ010000018.1, read as the reverse complement.
AGCGGCCGCGTCACCGGCGAGCACACCGGCACCGCCAACGGTGTTCTGGACGACCGGCACCACCTTGATGACGACCCGCTGGGCGACGGGCGGCAGCACGTCCGCGGCGGTGTTGTCGACGGTCGGGCGGACGGTGGCCAGCGCGCCCTGGGCCTGGTGCGTCAGCTGCTCGGGGCGGACACCCGCACCAGCGAGCGCGGCCAGCAGGTTGGTGGCCGAGCCGGGGGCCTTGGGCAGCGCGGGGGCCGCGGGCAGCTTCTTGGTCAGGCCGTCCAGGTCGGCGGCGGGGACACCCGGGGTGGCGGGCAGCGACGGGGCGCCGGGCAGGTTCGGCACGGCGGGCAGCTCGACGTTGGGGAGCTGAGCGGCCTTGCCCAGCTTGGCGGCCTTCTTGAGGGCCTTCTGGGCCTTCTTCGCGTCGGCGGCCTTCTTCAGGTCACCGGCGTTGGCGTTCGGCAGACCGCCGCCCACCAGCTTCTGCACACCGCCGAGCTGGGGCAGGCGGTCGGTCGGCACACCGCCCCCGAGGGCGCCGGTCGCCTTGCCGGCCACGTCGCCGACCGTCGCCTTGACGGTCTTGGTGACGCCGTCGACGGTCTTCGTGACGGTGCCGGCCGCATCGCCGGTGGACAGGCTCTTCGCGGCATCGGTCGCCGTACCGGCGACGGGCAGGTTAGGGGTGGCGGGCAGCTCGGCGGCGCCGGCGGCGGCGGAGCCCAGGGCCCACAGACCGGTGGCGGCGGCAGCAACGACGATGGAACGGCGAATGTTCGAGCGCATGGTGGTGAAGTCCTTCGAATTCAGGGGTGTTGGGCAGACCTGTCCCGCCCCCGCGCGGCAGGTCGGTGATACAGACGCGGAGCGGTCTGCCCTAGCCGGGGAATTCGAGGATGTCTTCGGCACGCCGGCGCGTCGGAGCGCCATCGGCGGTGCGGACGCCACCGGGCAGGAGCCGGAAGCGTGTGGGGGCCGCCGGGGCGGCGGCGTGCAGGTCCCCGCCACGGGGACCGTTGCCGTCACCCGCGGAGTGCGAGGCGGGCGCCACCGGGCCCTGCGGGAACTGTCCCGGCAGGCCGTGGTGTCCCTGGTCGCGCTGCTGGTGCAGGGCGGGCCGGAGGTGCGCGACGGCCGTACGCGGGCCGTCGGTGCAGTGCGCCGGGTGCAGCGTGGCGGCGGAGCCGGCGGCCGGGCCGACGGTCCGCGAACCGGCCGGCTGCGCGCCGTTCGGCGCCTCGCCGTGACCGGAGGCGCTGCCGTCGCCGGGCCGTCCCGCGTGCTCACCGGAGGGGAGCTGTACGGGCAGCGTGGCGCCGACCGTGCTGCCGATCTCCCGTACGACGCCGGTCACCGGCTGGGTGATCGGGTCGGTGACCGGAGCGGTCCGCTCGGCGGCGGGCCGTGCGGCCTGGGTCAGGGCGGCGGAAGCGTCCTCCGTGTGCGCGGTGAACCGGGTGTCGGCCGCCTCGCCCTGCCGCGCGAACGCGGCCTGGGAGCCGGACAGCCGGTCCGCCCCGTCCCGGGTGGTGACCCGGTCCTGGGTGGCGGTCTCGGCCGGGGCCGTGGCCGTGGACGATGTCCCGGTCAGGTCCTGGGCGCCCGTACGGTCGTCGGCGTGTGCGCCGGGGCCGAAGGCGAAGCCGAGAGCGACGAAGGACACCAGGAAGAGCCCCGCCAGCAGCGCACGCCGCGCGGCCACCGTGCGCGGCAGGCGCACGGTGGCAGGCAGAGCGAGCACAGCAGACAAGGAGGGGACCTTCCCATACGGACGGGGACGCACAGCCGCGCGGACGCGCGGCCTTGCTGTCACTCTCGTCACGGGTGATCGAGCGATGGGCTGATCCTTGCACGACCAGCCAGGTGCCTGGCAAGTCCCCCCGGTGCTCCTGTCACCGTTGCTCCGCCATGTCCGGTATGGGCAGCGGACGTTTCTCGATGGCGGCCGCCATCACGTCCGGGAAGAGGTCCGGCGTACACGCGAACGCCGGTGCACCCAGGGCCGCCAGCGCCGCGGCATGCTCCCGGTCGTACGCCGGCGCACCCTCGTCGGAGAGCGCGAGCAGCGTCACGAACTGCACCCCGGCCGCCTTCATCGCGGCGACCCGCTTGAGCATCTCGTCCCGGATACCGCCCTCGTAGAGGTCGCTGATGAGGACGACGACGGTCTCGGCGGGGCGAGTGATGCGGGACTGGCAGTAGGCGAGGGCGCGGTTGATGTCCGTACCGCCGCCGAGCTGGGTGCCGAAGAGGACGTCGACCGGGTCGTCGATCTGGTCCGTCAGATCGACCACCGAGGTGTCGAAGACGACCAGTCGGGTGTCGATGGCCCGCATCGAGGCCAGCACCGCGCCGAACACCGAGGCATAGACGACCGAGGCGGCCATCGAGCCGGACTGGTCGATGCAGAGCACCACTTCCTTCTTCACCGACTGCGCGGCCCGGCCGTAGCCGATCAGCCGCTCGGGGACGACCGTGCGGTACTCGGGGAGGTAGTTCTTGAGGTTCGCCCGGATCGTGCGGTCCCAGTCGATGTCGCGGTGACGGGGGCGGTTGATCCGCGCGGAGCGGTCCAGCGCACCGGTGAGGGTGGCGCGGGTGCGGGTCGCCAGCCGCTTCTCCAGCTGCTCGACGACCTTGCGGACGACGGCCCGCGCGGTCTCCTTGGTGGTCTCCGGCATGACCTTGTTGAGCGAGAGCAGGGTGCCGACCAGATGGACGTCCGCCTCCACGGCCTCGAGCATCTCCGGCTCCAGCAGCAGGGAACTCAGGCCGAGCCGGTCGATGGCGTCGCGCTGCATCACCTGCACCACGGAGGAGGGGAAGTACGTACGGATGTCGCCGAGCCAGCGCGCCACGGACGGCGCCGAGGCGCCGAGCCCCGCCGAACGGCGCCCGCCGTCGGCCCCCTTGCCGCTCTTGCCCTGGCCGTAGAGCGAGGCGAGCGCCCCGTCCATCGCGGCATCGTTGCCCCGCAGTTGGCATCCGGTGCCGTCCGCGCCGGCGCCCCCGAGCACCAGCCGCCAGCGGCGCAGCCGTTCGGCCTCGGCGGCGGCGTCGGCGTCGGCCACGGCGGGGCCGGTCGTGGTGGGGCCGGTCGTGGTGGGGCCGGTCGTGGTGGTCATGTCCGTACCCCCGTGAGGTCGTTGTCCGGTTGTCGGGCGGGGTCGCCGCCCTGGTCGATTCCCAGCAGCAGGCGCAGCGTGGGGAGGACGGCCGCGGCGCGGTCGCGGTCCAGGCCGGGGCCGAAGCCGGGGGCCGCGGTGTCGGTGGCGGCGCCGGCCGGGTCGCGGGTAGTGGCGGGCCCGCGCCGGACCAGCTCGCCGAGGGTGCGCCGCACTCCGGACTCGTACTCGGCGAACGTCCGCCGCAGCAGCGGCAGCACGTCCGTGAACGCGGCGTCCGGCACGCTGGTCAGCCAGCCGTCGATCAGCGCGAGCAGCCGTGCGTCGTGGACCAGCAGCATGCCGCCGTCCCCGCCGCCGACGAACCCCTCGATCCATCCGGCGGCGTCGCCGGGCGGCGTGCCCGGCGAGAGGGCCAGGCCCATCAGCCGCTCCGCTCCCCCGTCGCCCAACTGACCGTCGTCCAGCAGGAGCCGGGTCGCGCGCCCTTGGATCAGTCCGGGTACGGCGTCGCGTCCGCTGACCGACCGCAGCACCCCGGCCCACCGGGACCGCAGGTCCGCCGTGCCGCCCCCGGGCCGGGTGTCGGCCTCGAGCTGGCCGAGGAGGCCGACGGCCTGGTGGGTGGCGTCGAGATGGCCGCGCATCTCGGCGGCGCCGTCGTCGTCCAGTCCGGCGCAGGCCGGCGGCAGTCCGACGAAGACCCGCTCGGCCAGGCCCAGCGCCACCTCGCGCAGCGCCGCGCCGTCCGTGCCGCGCACATCGCCGTACCGCACGGACCGTACGAGGGCGGGCAGCGCCTGGGCGAGATGGCCCACATCCGCGTCCAGCGCCGCGCGGTCCGACAGGGCCCGCATCACCACCGGCAGTGCGTCCGGGAGTTCGGCGAGCAGACAGCGCTCGGCAAGCGCGGTCACCTCGGCGAGGGACGCCGCACCGACCGCCTCCGAGGCCGCCTTGGCGGTGGCGGCGGACACCACGGTGGTGCCCCAGATGCCGGCCTCAGCGACCCGTACGGACAGTTCGGGCTCCCAGCACAGCAGCCAGGTCTCCCGGAAGGTGCCGGTGCTGCCACGGGAGCGGGTGGGCTCGCCCCAGGGGATGCCGAGCAGCCGCAGCCGGTGGAGCAGCCTGCTGCGCCCGGCGTCGGTCTCCTTGCGAAGATCCAGCTCCAACTCCCGCTCCAGAGCCTCCGGCTTGAGCCGCAGGGACCGCTGGCTGCGGGCGAGGTCCCGCTGCAACGGCACCGCCGGGGCATCGTCGGGCACCTCGCCCAGGACGTCGCCGACCACCAGCCGGTCGTGGATCAGCGAGGACGGGGCGTCGGAGCCGTCGCCCATGACGGCCCGGATCGCGTCATCGGCCTCCGCGAGACCGGCCAGCGGGCGCCCGCGCATCGTGGCCAGTCCCTGGGCGAGCCGCACCGCCTCGATGACATGGGCCGACGAGACGGCGTAGTCCTCCTCCCGCAGCAGCCCGGCGACCTTGGTCATCCAGCGCTCGATGGGGCGGTCGGGGGAACTGAAGAGATGGCCGTACCAGCCGGGTGAGGCGATGCCGGCGCCGTAGCCGCTGCGCCGGGAGAGCCGACGGTGGGTCCAGGGCACCCAGGTCACCGCCGCCTTCACCTTGGGCAGGCCCTTGAGCAGCTGGCGGTCGGCGGTCACGGTGCTGCGCTGGGCCAGCGCCGGGACGTGCCAGGCGCCGCACACCACGGCAATGTGGTCCCCGAACTCCCGCCGCGCCTCGCGCAGTCGGAGCCGCATATGGGCCTCGCGCACCGGATCACGGTCGTGGCCCCCGTCGCCGTACGCCTCGCGCAGCGCGCCCATGGCCTCGGCCAGCGCCGCGAACGGCGCCAGCGCGTCGGCGCCGGGGCCGCCCGCCTCCCCGCGGTGCTCGACGACGTCCTCCCACCAGCGTTCGGCGTCGTCGTAACCGGCGGTCTCGGCCAGGACGCCGATGGGGTCGACCCGGACGTCGGCGGTGTCGTCCTCCGCCGATGCCTCACCGGGCGCCCCCTCCACCGCGGCCCCGGCCCCCTTGGCTTCCGCCTCCTTGGCCTTTTCCTCCGCCTCCGCCTCCGCCTCCGCCGCCATGGCCAGGGAGTGCGCCGCGGGCAGATCGATGAAGCGGACCGGGACCTCGCGCTCCAGCGCCCAGCGCAGCGCCACCCACTCCGGGGAGAACTCGGCCAGCGGCCAGAACGCCGCGCGGCCGGGGTCGTCCAGTGCGTGGGCGAGCAACGCGACCGGCGGCCGCATGTCTTCTCGCAGGGCCAGCGGCACCAGTTCGTCCGCCTCGGGCGGGCCCTCGATCAGCACCACGTCGGGCGCGGCCTGCTCCAGGGCGGCCCGCACCGACCGCGCCGATCCGGGGCCGTGGTGCCGCACCCCGAGCAGCACCGGCTCCGCCGCAGATGTGGCGGTCATGCGCTCACCTCGCGGCAGGCGCGGTAGAAGTCCTTCCAGCCGGCGCGCTCGCGCACCACGGCCTCCAGGTACTCCTGCCATACGACGCGGTCCGCGGCCGGGTCGCGGACGACCGCGCCCAGGATGCCGGCGGCGACGTCGCCGGGGCGCAGCACGCCGTCCCCGAAGTGCGCCGCCAGCGCCAGGCCATTGGTCACCACGGAGATCGCCTCGGCCGTCGAGAGCGTGCCGGACGGCGACTTGACCTTCGTGCGGCCATCGGCGGTGATGCCGTCGCGCAGCTCGCGGAAGACAGTGACGACGCGGCGGATCTCGTCCATGCCCTCCGGGCCGGCCGGCAGATCGAGCGAACGGCCTATCTGCTCGACCCGCCGGGAGACGATGTCCACCTCCTCGTCCGGTGTCGCGGGCAGCGGCAGCACCACGGTGTTGAAGCGGCGGCGCAGCGCGCTGGAGAGGTCGTTGACGCCGCGGTCGCGGTCGTTGGCGGTGGCGATCAGGTTGAAGCCGCGGACGGCCTGCACCTCCTGCCCCAGCTCCGGGATGGGCAGGGTCTTCTCCGACAGGACGGTGATGAGGGTGTCCTGGACGTCGGCCGGGATACGGGTGAGTTCCTCGACCCGTGCGGTCATGCCCTGCGCCATCGCCCGCATCACCGGGCTGGGCACCAGCGCCTCACGGCTGGGGCCGTTGGCGAGCAGCCGGGCGTAGTTCCAGCCGTAGCGGATCGCCTCTTCGGGGGTGCCGGCGGTGCCCTGCACCAGCAGGGTGGAGTCACCGCTGACGGCCGCCGCCAGATGTTCGGACACCCAGGTCTTGGCGGTGCCGGGCACGCCGAGCAGCAGCAGCGCGCGGTCCGTGGCGAGGGTGGTCACCGCGACCTCGACGATCCGCCGCGGGCCGACGTATTTGGGTGTGATGACCGTGCCGTCCGCGAGCGTGCCGCCGAGCAGGTAGGTGGCGACCGCCCACGGCGAGAGCCGCCAGCGCTCCGGCCGCGGCCGGTCGTCGGCCGCGGCGAGGGCCTTCAGTTCGTCCGCGAAGGTGTCCTCCGCGTGCGGCCGCAGTGCCTCGTCGTTCGCTGCCTTGGTGCTGTTCTCGGAGTTGGCTGTCATTGCTCCCCCTCGTCGCAGAAAAATCGTCGCAAGGTGTGCGGCCCGCGCCGCGAGATCCGCCGGCCGCTTGCTGAAATCAAGCCTGCACCACACCACTGACAACGCCCCAAGAACCGCCTCTGACCAGCCACTTCGTTGCGTCCTCGACGAACGGCCGGGCCGACGCCGGGGGCATTGTCAGTGGCGCGTCGTAGCGTCGACGACATGAATCCGCAGGGGGAACGCTGGACGACGGATCAGGTGCTCGCACTGGCGCCTGACGATGCCTCACGCAAGGCGGGCGGCAAGCTCGCCTCGCCCGGGCCGTGGACGGAGACGGGCGCGGACGAAGGCGCGGTGTGGGGGCTGTGCAGGGGCAGCGGCAAAAAGCCGTACCAAGCCGTCATCGACATCAAAGGGCCCGCCTTCAAGTGCAGTTGCCCCAGCCGTAAGTTCCCGTGCAAGCACGCCCTGGGGCTGCTGCTGCTCTGGGCGGGCGAGGGAACCGCCGTGCCGGGCGGGGAGCCGCCGCAGTGGGCGGGCGAGTGGCTGGCCGGGCGCCGGGAGAAGAGCGAGCGGGCGGCGGGCACGGCGGCCGGGGGCAGCGCTGCGGCGCGTACGCCGGCCGACCCGGAGGCCGCCAAGCGGCGGGCGGAGCGCCGGCTCCAGCGGATCGGCGCGGGCGCCACGGAGCTGGAGCGGCGACTGGAGGACCTGCTGCGCACGGGCCTGGCCGCGGCCGAGGGGGCCGGCGGGGGCACCTCCGTCGAGAACGGGGGAGGGTCCTGGGACGAGACAGCGGCGCGCATGGTCGACGCCCAGGCGCCCGGACTTGCCGCACGCGTACGGGAGTTGGGTTCTACAGTGGCCTCCGGGGCGGACTGGCCGTCCCGGCTGCTGGAGGAGTGCGCCCTGCTCCACCTCCTCGACCAGGGCTTCCTGGGGCGGGAGCGGCTGCCGGCCCCGCTCGCCGCGACGGTGCGCTCGCGGGTCGGCCTCACCACGGAGGCCGCGGATCTGCTGACCGGCCCCGATGCGGCGACGGTCCGGGACCGCTGGCTGGTACTCGCCCAACAGGACAGCGACGACGGCAAGTTGATTACCCGCCGCATCCACCTCCGCGGCGAACGGACCGGCCGGATGGCCTTGCATCTCTCCTTCGGCGGACAGGGGCGCCTGCTGGACCTGGCCCTGCCGCCCGGTCTGGTCCTCGATGCGGACCTGGCCTACTACCCGGGTGCCCGCCCGCTGCGCGCCGCCCTGGGCGAGCGGCACGCCCCGGCGGCCCCCGGCCCGGTGCCGCCCGGTTGCGGCATCGACGCCGCCCTGGCCGCGTACGGCGACGCGCTGCGCGACGACCCCTGGCTGGACTCCTGGCCGGTGGTTCTCGCCGATGTCACCCCGGTTCCGCCGCGGGACGGCACGGGCTGGCAACTGGCCGACACGGACGGGGAGTCGGCGCTTCCGCTCGACCCGCGGAGTCTGGGCCGTACGGGCCTGTGGCGGCTGGCCGCGATATCGGGCGGCGCTCCGATCACGGTCTTCGGCGAATGCGGCCACCGCGGATTCCTGCCGCTGACCGCCTGGGACCCCACCCCGGTGTCCCTGTGACACGGCCACCGGCCAGGCCGCCGACGCCACCCCCATCCGCCGCCCGACTCTAGGAGAGACCCCATGACGAACGCCCCCTCCACCACCGCCGCCTGGGAGGACCTGGTGAGCGCCGCCCTGCTCGGGACGGAGCGGCGCACGCCACCGGTGCCACTGCGGGCCGGCCAGAGCCCGGCGGCCGCGCTGCTGGACGCGGCCGCCGTGAGCACGGTCCGCCGCCGCGCCGCGCTGCGCCCCGCCCTGGCCGGTGAGCGGCCCGCCGCCGCCCCGGCCGACCCGCGGCCCCCGCTGCCGCCCGCCGCTCGGCGCCGGCTGTCCCTGCTGCTCGCCGACCGCGGCGGCACCGGCGGCGGCAGCCGTCGCGGCACCGCCCCCGACCTCACCGAGCTGCTGCCCCAGTGGCTCACCGCCGCCGAGGAGTACGGCTACCGCGCCCCCGGCGCGCTGCTGCCCGCACTCCTGGACACCGCCCGCGCCCGTACGGACCTGCGGCCCGCCGCGCTCGCCCTGGCGGGTCCGCGCGCCGTGTGGCTGGCCCGGCTCAACGACGACTGGAAGTTCGCGCTCCGCGGCACCGCCGGCCCGGCGGCCGTGCCCGGCGAGGGAGGTACCGCCCGCACAGGGGCGTCCCCCCGCGCCGCGGAGAGCGGGAGAGACCCCGAGGGCGTACGGCGCCTGTGGGAGGAGGGCCTGTTCGCCGAGCGGGTCACCCTGCTGACGGCGCTGCGCCGCCGCGACCCGGCCGCCGGCCTCGACCTCCTCGACAGCACCTGGGCCACCGAGCGCGCCGAGGACCGTCTGATGTTCCTCGACTCGCTGCGCGAGGGGCTCTCCACGGCGGACGAACCCTTCCTGGAAGAGGCGCTGTCCGACCGCAGCCGCAATGTCCGCGCCACGGCCGCCGAGCTGCTCTCCGCGCTGCCCGGCTCCGCGCTCGCCGCCCGGATGGCGGAGCGCGCCCGCGCCTGCATCGGCCTGGACCGGACCCCCGCACCAGTGATCACCGTCGAGGCACCGCAGGAGTGCGATGCGGGGATGCAGCGGGACGGCGTGGTGCTCAAGCCGCCGTCCGGGCGGGGCCAGGGCGCCTGGTGGCTGAGCCAGTTGACGGAAGCGGCCCCTCTGGACAGCTGGCGCGACATGTTCGACGGCCGGCCGCCGGCGGAGATCATCGCCCTGCCGGTGGCCGACAACTGGCGGACGGAGCTGCACGACGCCTGGTGCCGCGCCGCGGTGCGCCAGCGGGACGCCGGCTGGGCGCGGGCCCTGCTGGGCGCGCCCGCCACCCCCGCCCAGGCCACCGAGGTGGCACCGGCCGGCTCGTCCCGAGACCTGGCCAAGCTGCTGACCGTACTGCCCGAGGACGAACGCGCCGCATGGGTGGCGGAGTTCATCGCCGCGCACGGCCTCTCGGACGCCTTCCGAATGCTCGGCGTCTGCGCGGTTCCCTGGGCCGAGCCACTGGGCCGGTCGGTCGTCGACGCGCTGGACATCGCCCGGGACGCGGGCAGCTACCCCTGGAGCTTCAGCGGGGTGATGGGCCTGGCCGAACGCTGCCTGGACCCGGCCGCCGCGGACCGTCTCGACATGCTCACCGCCGTCACGGACGAGCCGGAAGGCGCCTCCCCGGGCGCCGGCGGCTACTGGTCCGAGGCCTTCCAGCGCCTGGTCGGCACCCTGCGCCTGCGCGCCACCATGCACGCCGAACTCACCGGTTCCGCCACCCCGGCCACGGAGGCCGACGAGCCCGCCCGGCCCACCTCATGACCGCTCACCGGCCCCGGGGCCCGCTGCCTCACGCGGCCCCCGTACGTCCTCCGCTCGGCTCAGACCGCCGCCGACCGCACATTGGCGTTGACCCACTCCACGATGGAGGTCGTCGTCGCGCCCGGCGTGAAGATCTCCGCGACGCCCTGCGCCTTGAGCGGGGCGATGTCCGCCTCCGGGATGATGCCGCCGCCGAAGACCTTGATGTCCGCCGCGTCGCGCTCCTCCAGCAGGGCGATCACCTTCGCGAAGAGCGTGTTGTGCGCGCCGGAGAGGATCGACAGCCCGATCGCGTCGGCGTCCTCCTGAATGGCGGTGTCGACGATCTGCTCCGGGGTCTGGTGCAGACCGGTGTAGATGACCTCCATACCGGCGTCGCGCAGCGCCCGCGCGATCACCTTCGCGCCCCGGTCGTGACCGTCCAGCCCCGGCTTGGCCACCACGACCCGGATCGGCCCCGGCCTGCCCGCCGTGCCCTGGCTCTGCGCTTGCGCTCCGTCGTGCCGAGCCACACTCATCACTGCCTCCAAGCCAAGTACGGCACGCGCCGGGCGGTGCCGCCGAGCCGACAATCGATCGCGCGGCCACGATCGGCGGCCACGAGCGTGAACGAACGTTATCTCCAGCATCGCGTACCCAGCCGTTTCGTGACATCCGGCGAGGGGGAAATCACATCTGGGACACGTTCGCCAGGCGCCGCGTCCCTTGTGTCGCACAGCCACGGGACGGCGCAGTGCGCACGGGGACGGGCGCACGGGAAGCCGCAGCCGGGCCACCGCGCCGTTGAGCGCGCCTCCCGCATGCCCTTCGGGAGGTCGATCATGCAGGCCCCTCTCCCCGCCCGCCTCTCCTCCCTCCCGCTCCTTGTGCGCAGCACCGTCGTGGACCTCGCGGTCCTCGCCGGCCATCTGCTGCTCTACCCCACCGGCATCTCCCAGGAGCAGCCCATCCCGCACCCCACACCCGCCGCATCCGGGGCCGAAGCCCCACCGCTCCTCCCGACGGAAGGCCGCGCGCACCCTCCCGTCCTCCTGCTCCACGGCTTCATCGACAACCGCTCGGTCTTCGTCCTGCTGCGCCGCGCGCTGCGCCGGCACGGCTGGCGCCACCTGGAAGCGCTCAACTACTCCCCGCTGACCTGCGATCTCCGTAAGGCGGCCGAGCTGCTCGGCCGCCATGTGGAAGGGGTGTGTGCCCGGACCGGTCACCGCCGGGTGGACATCGTGGGCCACAGCCTCGGCGGGCTCATCGCCCGATATTACGTCCAGCGCCTCGGCGGCGACGCCCGCGTGCGCATGGTGATCACGCTCGGCACCCCGCACTGCGGCACCCGTTTCGCGCCCCTGATGTCGGCGCACCCGATCGTCCGGCAGATGCGGCCGGATTCCGAGGTGATAGCCGAGCTGTCGCTTCCGGCGCCGAATTGCCTGACGCGCTTCGTCGCATTCTGGAGCGAGGCGGACCAGGTGATGGTGCCTGCCGGGACGGCCCGGATCGATCACCCCGATCTGCTCGCGCACAACGCGCATGTCTCCGGTGTCGGACATCTCGCGCTACCGGTCAACGGCACCGTCGCGGCCGGAATACGCGAGGCATTGACGTCGGCGCGGGGCATGGAAGGCAGAGAAAACGCCATCTCAGTGGCCTGAATGCATCGCACGCCACGCCGCGGCGGCCCGCTTTCGCGACCCGACCTTGTCTTTTTCTCGAACAAACCTCGAACGGGGCGCCAAGAACTCGCATGCGGGCTCCCGAAAGGCGGCCAAATGCCCCTTCTCGTCGAGTCGGAAACCTGTAGAAGATTGTCGCCGTCACGTACCGCCGGGTACAGTCGCCGCTAATTCTCCTGCTGCCGAGGCGAAAGAGAAGTTGGTGAACGACCGTCACCCATCGGGCTACCCGGCCTACGACTCCCACGCGCAGCAGCACCCCGCGCCCGGCTACGGCGAGTATGGCGACGGCGACCCGCTCTTCGGCTCACTCCCCGGCTCGCACGACACGAGCCCGTACGGCACGGGCGGGTACGAAACGGGTCAATACGACGCGGCCCCGTACGACACGGGCGGCTACACCTACGGCACCGGTACGTATGACGCAGGTACGTATGACGCAGGTGCCTACGAGACCGGCAGCTATCAGACGACCGGCACGTACGCCGCGCCCACAACCACGTACGACCACACCGGGGCCTACGACACCGGCAGCTACGCAACAACGGGCAGCTACACCGCAGATGGCTATGCCACCGGTACGTATGACAGCGGCTCGTATGACACCGGCGCGTATGACACCGGCACCTATGGGGGCTACGACCCGTACGCCCACACCACGGACGAGAACGCCGGCTCCGAGCAGTACCGGCAACACGATCAGTACCCGCAGTACGACCAGTACGAGCAGCCCGCGTACGGCACCGGCACCTACGACACCGGCAGTTACGACACCGGTCAGTACGCCACCGGCGCATACGACACCGCCGGCCACGACGCCACCGCGATCTGGTCCACCGCCGACCAGAACCTGATCGCCGACATCCCGGCGCAGGCCGGCCCGCCGGCGTACGAGACCGTCGCGTACGAGGCAGCCGAGTACGACGCCTCCGGGTACGACACCGCTGAGTACAACACCGCTGAGTACGGCACCTCCGATTACGGCACTGCCGAGTACGACGCTGCCGATGTCGAACCCCCCCGGTTCGAGGCCGACTCCCCCACCCGCCTCTCCGACCCCACCGACGACCCGACCGACGACGCCACCTCCGTGGCCGACGCCATGACCCAGGCGATGCCGGTCACCGCCCCGGCCCCCGCCGCGCGGCGGGTCGCGGGGCCGGCGGCCGGGAAGCCCGTACGGGGCCGGGGCCGTCGCCGTACGGCCAAGCGCTCGGCGCTGCTGACCGTGGCCGTGCCCTCGGTGGCCGCCATGGGAGTGTGCGCCGCCGCGGCCGCCTCCGTCACCGGGTTCGTCGGGGACGACAAGAAGGACGACAAGCCCGCCCAGGCCATGGGAGACGCCGGGTCGGTCAAGGCGTCCGCGGCGAACAAGAAGCTCGACACCCAGCTCGCCGGACTCAGCGCGGACGCCCGGGACTTCGGCGACCGCGCGAACCGCACCCAGGAGCGCATCGACCTCAAGCAGCGCCAGGCCCTCGAGAAGAAGCGCGCCGCCGACGAGGCGGCCCGCAAGGAGGCCCTGCGGCCCAAGTTCGTGCTGCCGGTCACCGACCACGGGCTGAGCGCGCTCTTCGGCCAGGCCGGCGTGAACTGGATGTCCGTACACACCGGGATCGACTTCCCGGTCAGCTACGGCACCCCGGTCATGGCCGCCACCGACGGCACCGTACGCACCCAGTGGAACTCCGCCTACGGCAACATGGCGATCGTGACGGCGGCCGACGGCACGGAGACCTGGTACTGCCACCTGAGCAGCACCAAGATCCGTTCCGGGTCGGTCAAGGCCGGTGACCAGATTGCCTATTCGGGCAACTCCGGCAACTCCACCGGCCCGCATCTGCACTTCGAGGTACGGCCCGGTGGCGACTCGGCGATAGACCCGCTGCCGTGGCTGCGCAGCCACGGCCTCGATCCGAACTGACCGCCGCCCACCCCTGTTACGGCGTTACAGCTTCTCCACCGGCGCATACCGCAGCAGCAGCCGCTTCGGCTTCTCGCCGCCGAAGTCGATGGTCGCCTCGGCGTTGTCGCCGCTGCCCTGCACCCCGACGACGGTGCCCAGGCCGAAGCTGTCGTGGGTGACGCGGTCGCCGACGGCCAGCGCGACCACCTGCCGGTCCGTGGCGCGCCGCGTCGCGAAGCCGCTGGGGCCCTTCGAGCGGGCCGACGACAGTGAGGCGCCGATTCCCCCGCCGACACCGCCACGCGACGAGAGCCCACCCATCGAGGCGGACGGCGTCGCGGGTCCCGTCCGCTTCCACTCCACGTAGTCGTCCGGGATCTCCTCCAGGAACCGGGAGGGCGGGTTGTACGAGGGCTGGCCCCAGGCGCTGCGCATCGTCGAGCGGGTGACATAGAGCCGCTCGCGGGCGCGGGTGATGCCGACATACGCCAGCCGGCGCTCCTCCTCCAGCTCCTTGGTCTGGCCCAGCGCGCGCATATGCGGGAAGACGCCGTCCTCCATGCCGGTGAGGAAGACGACCGGGAACTCCAGGCCCTTTGCGGTGTGCAGCGTCATGAGGGTGATCACGCCGCTGCCCTCCTCGTCCTCGTCCGGGATCTGGTCGGAGTCGGCGACCAGCGCGACCTGCTCCAGGAAGTCGGAGAGCGTGCCCGGGTTGTCCTCGCCCCGCTCCTGCTCGAACTCCAGGGCCACGGAGGCGAGTTCCTGGAGGTTCTCGATCCGGGTCTCGTCCTGGGGGTCGGTGGAGGACTGGAGCTCGGCGAGGTAGCCCGTACGCTCCAGGATGGCCTCCAGGATCGTGGCGGGCCCGGCGCCGGACTCCACGATCGTGCGCAGCTCCTCCATCAGGACGTTGAAGCGCTTGACGGCGTTGGCGGAGCGGGCGGCCATGCCGTACGCCTCGTCGACGCGGCGCAGCGCCTGCGGGAAGGTGATCTTCTCGCGGGAGGAGAGGGCGTCGATCATGGCTTCGGCGCGCTCGCCGATGCCGCGCTTGGGGACGTTGAGGATGCGGCGCAGCGGGACGGTGTCCTCGGGGTTGGCGAGCACCCGCAGATATGCGAGGACGTCGCGGACCTCCTTGCGCTCATAGAAGCGCACACCGCCGACGACCTTGTACGGGAGCCCTACCCGGATGAAGATCTCTTCGAAGACGCGGGACTGGGCGTTGGTGCGGTAGAAGACGGCGACATCGCCGGCCCTGGCGTCGCCCGCGTCCGTCAGCCGGTCGATCTCGTCGGCGGCGAACTGGGCCTCGTCGTGCTCGGTGTCCGCGACATAGCCGGTGATCCTGGGGCCGGCGCCGGCGTCCGTCCAGAGGTTCTTGGGGCGGCGGTTCTCGTTGCGCTCGATGACGGCGTTGGCGGCCGAGAGGATCGTCTGCGAGGAGCGGTAGTTCTGCTCCAGCAGGATCGTGGTCGCGTCCGGGTAGTCCTCCTCGAACTGGAGGATGTTGCGGATGGTGGCGCCGCGGAAGGCGTAGATCGACTGGTCGGCGTCACCGACGACGCACAGCTCGGCAGCGGGGATGTCGGGCGTGCCCGCGCCGACCAGCTCGCGGACGAGGGTGTACTGGGCGTGGTTGGTGTCCTGGTACTCGTCGACGAGGACGTGCCGGAAGCGGCGGCGGTAGTGCTCGGCGACATCCGGGAAGGCCTGGAGCAGATTGACCGTGGTCATGATGATGTCGTCGAAGTCCAGGGCGTTGGCCTCGCGCAGCCGTGCCTGGTACATCGCATACGCCTCGGCCAGGGTCTTCTCGAAGCCGTCGGCGGCCGTGCCGGCGAAGGTCTCCTCGTCGATGAGCTCGTTCTTGAGGTTGGAGATCTTCGCGCTGAAGGACTTGGGCGGGAAGCGCTTGGGGTCCAGGTCGAGGTCGCGGCAGACCAGGGCCATCAGGCGCTTGGAGTCGGCGGCGTCGTAGATCGAGAAGGAGGAGGTGAAGCCCAGCTTCTTGCTCTCCCGGCGCAGGATCCGTACGCAGGCGCTGTGGAAGGTGGAGACCCACATGGCGTGGGCGCGGGGCCCGACCAGCTCCTCCACGCGCTCCTTCATCTCACCCGCGGCCTTGTTGGTGAAGGTGATCGCGAGGATCTGGCCGGGGTGGACATGGCGCTCGGCGAGCAGATACGCGATGCGGTGGGTGAGCACCCGGGTCTTGCCGGAGCCGGCGCCCGCGACGATCAGCAGCGGGCCGCCGGTGTGCATCACGGCGGCCTTCTGCTCGTCGTTGAGCCCCTCGAGAAGCGCCGCCGGGTCGAGGGGCGGGCGGGCGGCGCCGTCGCGGTAGTACGCCTCCCTGGGCACGGGCGCGTCGAACTTCCCGTCGAAGAGATCGGCGGGGATCTCCTCCGGGACCGGGCCGTGGTCGTCCTCGGGCGGTGGCGGGGGCTCCTCGCCCTTGGGGCCGAGGTCCGCCAGGAAGCTGTCGTCAAAGAGGCTGCTCATCGCCCACCGAGTCTAGGCCGCCGCACCGACAGTCGGCCCCGCCCTCTCCAGATCGGGCACCCGGCGGCTCCGGATACCGCAGCGTTTTCCGGCCTTCCGAAAAAGGTCACGAAAAGGTTTCGGGCATATCGAACATCAGCCTTCACAGGAGCCACACGAGTTGGCTACCGTGCCTGCTCGGGTAGCCCGTTTCCCCGCGAACGACCGTCCGCACGGGCCGCCTGCGCCGAGTCCGGCCCTGCCACCAGGCACCCGGAGCCGGGGACCCACCAGCACCACCGGGGTGAATCGACCGGTGCGGCCGCCAGCGGCGGACGTACCGACCGTAGGGCAAGCCTTCCGTCAGCGACACCGCCCGAACCCGACAGCTAACCCGGTAGGCGGTCCACGGAAGGAGTCGCCGGCCTTGGCGTCGCATCGCAAGCCGCGCACCCGCGTTCTCACCACGTCCGGAAGCCGTACGGCGGCCGGGCTCACCACCGCCGCCCTCGCCTCGGTCACGCTGCTCTCGCAGTCCGCCGACGCCGCCCCCAGGGCACCCAGGCCTTCCATCGAAGAGGTCAAGCAGAAGGTCGACGGGCTCTACCGTCAGGCCGAAGTGGCCACCCAGAAGTACAACGCAGCCAAGGAGAGCGCCGACCGGCAGCGCGCCACCGTCAACCATCTGCTCGACGCCGCGGCCAAGCGCGCGGAGAAGATGAACGAGTCCCGGCGCGAACTGGGCACGTTCGCCTCGGCGCAGTACCGCACCGGCGGCATGAATCCGACGACGCAGCTGATGCTCGCCAAGGACCCGCAGGAATTCTTCGACCGTACGCATCTGATGGAGCGGCTGACCGGTCGGCAGCAGCAGGCGGTCGCCAACTATCAGGAGCAGCAGGCGGCGGCCGCCCAGCAGCGGGCCGAGGCGAGCCGGAGCCTGGAGCGGCTCCAGACGTCGAAGGCCTCCCTGGAGGAGTCCAAGCGGTCCGTCCAGGGCAAGCTGGCCGAGGCCCGGCAGCTGCTGTCCCGGCTGACCGCGCAGGAGAAGGCGCGGCTGGCGGAGCTGGAGCGCCAGAAGGAGGCGGCGGCCAAGCGCAAGGCCGAGGAGGAGGCGCGCAAGCAGCAGGAGCGCGAGCGCCAGCGGCAGCACGACGACGACGGCTCGACCGGCGGCCAGACCGGCGGCGACACCGGAGGCCAGACCGGCGGCGGGTCCACCGACGACGGCTCGTACTCCACCAAGGCCGAGAAGGTCCTCGCCTTCGCCCGCGCGCAGATGGGCAAGCCGTACGTCTGGGGCGCGACCGGTCCCAACTCCTACGACTGCTCGGGCCTGACCCAGGCGGCGTGGAAGGCGGCCGGCGTCGATCTGCCGCGGACGACCTGGGACCAGGTCAAGGTCGGCCAGCGGGTCGCGACCGGCGACCTCAAGCCCGGCGACCTGGTGTTCTTCTACAGCGACATCAGCCACGTCGGCATATACATAGGCGACGGCAAGATGATCCACGCCCCCAAGCCGGGCGCCAACGTCCGGGTGGAGTCGATCTACTACATGCCGATCTACGGGAACGTCCGCCCGGCCTGACCCGGCCCGTTCCCCAAAAGGCCACCCCCCACGGCCACCCCCCACACGCCACCGCGCGGCCGTCCTTTCATCGGGACGACCGCGCGGTGAGCTGTATGTACGGGAGGCACAGGCAGTACGTGAGGCACGGGCAGTACGGGAGGCACGGGCCGGTACGGGCGCCGGGGCCTCAGGTCCAGAGCACCGCGATGAAGATGTTGGCCACCGTGAGCCCGCCGACGGCGCCGAAGAGCGGCTTGGCGACCGTCTCCTCGTCCCGCTTGACGTAGACCAGGGCGAGGATCACCACCAGGACGGCCATCTTGATGCCGATCTTGATGTTGTTGAGGGTGTGGTCCTGGGCCTGATTGAGCCCGACCAGCACGATGCCGGTGACCAGCATCGTCAGCGCGCCGTGCAGCATGGCCGGCACAAAGCGCGCGGTGCCCGCGCTCATCGCCTTCATCTGGGTGAGGAAGCCGCCCAGGAGGGAGGCGATGCCGACGATGTGCAGGCCGACGAAGATATTGGTTACTACGTCCATAGTGCGGGATCGTATCCACCGCATAGCACGCACCTTCCGGCAGGGCGCCCGTAATCGCCGCATCGGTCACGGCAGGCACCTTGCGACCCAGTGGACGGCGGCCGCACGGTCAGTCACCCATCACCCCCGGTCGAAAGCCGCCAATTCCGGGCAACTGGGCGCAACGCCGTGACCCGCAGGTTTAGCGTCCTCGGGTCGGCCCGGCCCGTAGGGAAGGAAGTGACGGCCCCAGTGGCGTCGCACCGCAAGACCAAGCAGCACCCGCTGGCCCTCGCCGGCGGCTCCCGCACCGGCCGTACGGCCGCCACGCTGGCCCTGGCGGGCGCCGCCGGCGCCACCGCCTTCGACGGCACCGGCCAGGCCGCTCCCCGCCCCACCCCCGCCCAGGTCAAGGGCCGGGTCGATGCGCTGTACCAGGAGGCAGAGGTGGCGACACAGCACTACAACGGCGCCAAGGAACAGGCCGACGCGGCACGGGCGGAGCTGGCCCGGCTCCAGGACGAGGCCGCCCGCCGGACCCAGAAACTGAACACCGCCAAGGCGGAGCTGGGCACGATGGCCGGGAGCCAGTACCGCTCGGGCGGCGTGGACCCGGCCGTACGGCTGATGATGTCCGCCGACCCGCAGCGCTATCTGGACGGCGCCACAGTCCTGGAGCGCGCGGGCAGCCACCAGGCCAACGCGGTGGCCGGTTACGCACGCCGGCTCGGCAGCGTCCGCCAGGTCCGCGGCCGCGCCGAGGCCACCGCGGAGCGGCTGGCGCGCCACGAAGGCACGCTGAAGCGGCAGCGCCTCACGGTCGTGCGGAAACTGGGCGCCGCCGAGGCGCTGCTCGACCGGCTGACGGACGAACAGCGGCGCCGGATGTCGCCCAAGGACGAGCCCCCGACGGACGGATCCGCCGCAGCCCCCGCCCCCAACTCCCGTGCCGCACAGGCCGTTTCCTTCGCCCACGCCGCCCTCGGCAAGCCGTACGTCTGGGGCGCGACCGGCCCCGCCGCGTACGACTGCTCGGGCCTGACCCAGGCGGCCTGGAAGTCCAGCGGCGTCTCACTGCCCCGTACGACCTACACCCAGATCGGCTCCGGGACGCGCATCGACCGGTCCCAACTCGCCCCCGGAGACCTGGTGTTCTTCTATTCCGGCATCAGCCATGTGGGCCTCTACATCGGCGACGGCAAGATGATCCACGCGCCGCATCCGGGGGCGCCGGTCCGTATCGCGCCCATCGACGAAATGCCGTTCGCGGCGGCGACGCGTCCTGCCTGATGGGTGCGTCCCACGTTGCCGGGTGCCCGTCCCTTCGGGGTGCGTCCCACGTTGCCGGGTGCGGCGCCGTGCCTCGTCCGTTGTTCTGGGCCCGCCTTCGGCGGGATCGGGGGAGGTTGTGGGGTTGGCCGCGGGGCGATGTCGTGGGGTGCGGGGCCGGTCCTCCAGGACTTCGTCCCTACGGCCCGGCCCCTCCCGCCGGTTTCGCGACCACCCCTGGGTGGGCGGGAAAGGGTGCGTGGCAGGTTGCGCATGCCCTGCACCCGGCGGCCGTCGTCTGTGCCCCTCCTCCCACCGGCCGGAGGTCGACTACGGACGGGAGGCGGCAGGCTGTAGGGACGAAGTCCTGGAAGCCTGACGTCGCACCCACCGCTCCAGAAACGCGACCGCGTCGGCCAACCCCCACCCCGCCCGCCGAAGGCGGGCAAAGCGCAACCCCCACGGCGGGAAAGCCGACAACGTGGGACGCCCCGTCAGGAACCCACCTGCTGGCCCAGCCACCGGAAGACCTCCGGCACCTGGGTCTGCCACACCGCCGTGGTGTGGCCGCCACCCGCCGCGAGTTGGTGCACGGTCACCGTCGTCGGCGGCTTGGCGATCTGGCGGAGGCCGATGCCGGCCTGGTAGCCGTCGCCCGCCGCGCCGGAGACGTACAGGGCGGTACGCGGCGGCCGACCGGTGGCGTTCGCCGCCTTCAGGATATGCATCGGGTTGGACTCGACGCGCAGCTTGGGGTCCTTGCCGGCGAGGGAGTCGGGCTCCAGCGCCGGGTCGTTGTAGCCGGACAGGGAGACGGCGGCGCGATAGCGGTCCGGGTGGGCCAGCGCCAGCTTAGCGGCACAGTGCGCGCCCGCCGAATAGCCCGCCAGCGCCCAGGAGTCCGGCTTGCCGCCGGCCCGGAAGTTGTCGATGACCATCTTGCGTACGTCGACCGTCAGCCAGCTGTCGGCGTTGACCTTGCCGGGAATGTTGACGCAGCCGGTGTCGGCGCCGGTGAGGATGTTCGTACGGGGCGACACCAGGATGAACGGCTTGATCTCACCGCGCTGCATCAGCGGCCGCAGCTGCTCGCCGACGTGCAGTGACCCGTACCAGGCCTTGGCCGAGCCGGGGTAGCCGGGCAGCAGCTCGACCACGGGGAACTCCGTGTTCCGGTAGGCGGGGTCGTTGTACTGCGGTGGCAGCCAGACGTAGACCTCGCCGCTGACGCCGGAGATCCGGCCTTTGAGGTCGGTCATCTGCACGCCGGTGCCCATGCGCGGGTCGCCCGTCGGACGGAAGCGCTGGAGCTGCTTGGGCTCGTCCTTGATCTTCCGGCCGCCCATGCCGTCGGGGCCGAGGTCCTGCGCCGCCTGGACATGGCTGTCGGTGCCGAGCAGATCGCCCCAGGTGTCGTAGAGGTTGTTGGCGTTGTTGACCAGGACGAAGACCACGACGATGGCGGTGACCTGGGCAAACAGCAGCATCAGCAGCCGGGCGAGGGTGCGTATCAGGCGCGGGCCGGCTATTCGGCCCCACAGGCCGAGCGGCAGGACGACGGCGGTGATCAGCAGCGCGAGCGAGGTGAGGAAGAAGGGCGTGCCCGTCAGGCTCATCGAGATCTCGTTCCAGGACATGTACGCGAAGGACGTGGGGCGGGGCGTGGTGCCGGCCCCGTGGTTCTGGCCCCGCCTCCGGCAGTGAGCCTCTCCGCGCCCTTAGATGGCGATCCGCGTGGTCCTGGTTGCCCGTCTTTGGCCCTTCTTTACGGCACTTTCCTCGTCCTGGCCGACATCTCCCTCGTCCTGGCGGCTCGTGGCGGCGCCGCTCAGACCAGCCGCCGGGCCGCCGCCCAGCGCGTCAGCTCGTGCCGGTTGGACAGCTGGAGCTTCCGCAGCACCGCCGACACATGCGATTCCACCGTCTTCACGGAGATGAACAGCTGCTTGCCGACCTCCTTGTACGCGTATCCGCGCGCAATCAGCCGCAGCACCTCGCGCTCGCGCTGGGTGAGGCGGTCCATGTCCTCGTCGACCGTCGGGGCGTCGGTGGAGGCGAAGGCGTCCAGGACGAAACCGGCCAGCCGCGGGGAGAAGACCGCATCCCCGTCGGCGACCCGGAAGACGGCGTTGACCAGGTCCGTTCCGGTGATGGTCTTGGTGACATAGCCGCGGGCGCCGCCGCGGATGACGCCGATGACGTCCTCGGCCGCGTCGGATACGGACAGCGCGAGGAAGCGGACCGGGCGCTCGGGGTCGGCCATCATGGTGGCGCTGCGGCGCAGCACCTCGACGCCGCCGCCACCGGGGAGGTGGACGTCCAGAAGGACGACCTCGGGGCGGGTGGCGCTGATGACCGTGATCGCCTGGTCGACGTCGGCGGCCTCGCCGACCACCTCGAGGCGGGTGCGCTCGGTCTGGCCGATCTCGGCCTGGACGCCCGTACGGAACATCCGGTGGTCGTCGACCAACACGACCCGTACGGTCCGCCCTTCGTCCGCCGCGCCGCCGGCCTCGCCCTGCTCTGCGCCGCCCTGCCGGGCGTCGTCGCTGCTCATGTCGTCCGTCCGTCCCTTGCTGTTCGCTGCGTCATGGTCCCTCACGATCCGTCATGCCCCGCCCGTCATCCTCCCGCGCCCCGGCCACCCGTACGGGCCGCTTCCCCGGGCCGCTTCCCCGGGCCGCTTCCCCAGGCCGCTTCCGCCCGCCACTCGGCCCCCTCGCTCACCGCCCGGCTCATTGCCCGCTGCCGGCCCGGCTCACTCGCCGCGCTGCCCCTCCCGCTCCCTCTCCATCTCCAGCTCGACGACCGTGCCGCCGTCGGGCGCGGAGCGCAGCCGGGCGGTGCCGCCGTGGCGCTCCATCCGGCCGATGATGGACTCCCGTACGCCCATCCGGTCGGCGGGGACCGCGTCGAGGTCGAATCCGGGGCCGTGGTCGCGCACCGAGACAAAGACCGCACGGCCCTCCACCTCGGCGAACACCTGCACCGCGCCGCCCTCGCCACCGTACTTGGCGGCATTGACCATCGCCTCGCGCGCGGCCTGCAGCTGGGCGCCCAGCGCCTCGTCGAGCGGGCAGTCGCCGACGACCACGACCTCTATCGGGACGCCGTGGTGGTCCTCCACCTCGGCCGCGGCCTTGCGCACCGCATCCGCCAGGGTCACCGGTTCCTCGTCCTCCTCCTTGCCGCGGCCCTCTGGCTTGTAGAGCCAGGCGCGCAGCTCGCGCTCCTGGGCGCGGGCCAGCCGGGCCACCTCCCGAGGGTCGTCGGCGTTGCGCTGGATCAGGGTGAGGGTGTGCAGGACGGAGTCATGGACATGGGCGGCGACCTCGGCGCGCTCCTGGGCGCGGATGCGCATCAGCCGCTCCTCGGAGAGGTCCTGGGTTATCCGTACGAGATAGGGGCCGGCCAGCAGCGCGATGCCGACCACGACGGCGAGCGCGGCCTGCAGCACCGAGCCGAGATTGCGCACCGAGCCCTGGAGCACGACGATGCCGGTCACGCCGACGCCGACCAGCGCCACTCCGGCCGCGCCGCGCAGCACCGGCAGCACACCCTTGCGGCGCCCGAGCTCCAGCCACTGCGCGCGGCGGGAGTTGTCCGCCTGGCGCCATACCAGTGCGACACCGGCGCCGATCAACAGCACCGGCCAGAGGTAGCCGTTGGCCTGCCCCAGCTGGAACCGGGAGGCGACGATCGAGGCGCCTACCAGCAGCGCGAGCAGCGCGAAGACCTGCCCCCTGTCGGGTCTGCGGGTCCGCAGCCGGCGTTTGTCGTCGGCCGCCGCGGGCCGCCGGGCCTCCACGCCACCGACGCCCAGCGGCACAAAGAACCAGAACGCGGCGTAGAGCAGGGCGCCGAGGCCGTCGGCCATGAACAGGGCCACGAACACGATCCGCACCCAGGAGACCGGCAGCCCCAGATGCCCCGCGAGCCCGCGCGCGACACCGCCGAGCAACCGCCCGTCGGCGCTGCGGTAGAGCTTGCGCACGGGCGGTTCGTCGGGATCCGGCGCCGGTGCGTAGTCCGTCTCGGCGCGGGGTGGCGCGGTGGTCATGTCCTTGATGTTCACACGCCGCGCGGGCCCGGGACATCAGGGTCGACCCTGATCGGACCCGGAGTTCGCCCTCAGGGTCGGGGAGTCACACGTACCGCTGCAGTCCGAGTTGCGGCGCGCACCGGAGACCCCGCGCAGTGGATGAGGCGTTACTTGTAGCTGAACCCGTCACGTACCGCAGTGAATACCGGCACGTACTGCTGCCACCGGTCGTAGGGGGCGGAGAGGTAGATCGCATACTCCTTTTCCCCCTCGCGTCCGAACCCCAGGTCCATGGCGCGGAATTCGCGGGCCCTGCCCTGCCATCTGTACTCCCAGATGGCCGCCGGACTGCCCCGGAATATGGTGTCCTGCAGCCGCATCCGGTCGTAGGTGGGCTCCATTGCCTTCACCTGCCCCTCGACCTGCCGAAAATGCCGTACGTGGTCCGAGCTGGCAAAGTCCAGCACGCTGAGCTTCAGGTTCACCTTCCCGGAGGGATCGATGTAGTTGATCTCATCGCGCCCCGGCTTCACGCCGCGGGTCCACCCGTCGGGGACGGGAAAGGCAATGTCGTAGGCCTTCTCCTCGACACGGTGATATCCGTCCGGGGTGGGCGGCAGCTTGGTCGGGGTCGCGCCGGGCTTCGGCTTCTTGGTGGCGTGGTTCCCCGCAGGCGCACTCCCCGATGCCTCGTCCGTCGACGGGCCCAGGTAACCGGTCGCGTAGAGGGTCCCGCCCGCGATGGCCATGGCGGCGAGGACGCTCACGACGCCCCACACGACGCCGTGGCGGCGTCCCGTACGGGGCGCGGGGCCGGTCGGCCTACGGGAGTCCCCTACGGGCCCGGCCGCCGGGCCCGACACCGGCTCAGGGGCATACGCCACCCGCCGGGTAGCCGCGCTCGCCCCGTCGCCCGATGTCGCCTCCCTGCCGTCGGCCGCGCCGCCCGGAACCAGCGCGGCGCGGCCCAGCAGCGCCGTGTCCGCCTCCGCCTCCGCCGCGCGCAGCGCCTGCTCCACGACATCGGCCGTCGGCCGGTCCTCCGGCTCCTTGGCGAGCAGCGCCTCGATCAACGGGGCCAGCGCCCCGGCATTCCGCGGCGGCTCCAGCGGATCCATGGCGATGGCATACGCCGTCTCCACCGCAGTGTTCTTACGGAAAGGGGGCCGACCCTCGACGGCCTGATAGAGCGTCGCTCCCAGCGCCCACAGGTCCGACGCGGGGCCCGGCGTGCCGCCCTTGACCCGCTCGGGCGCCAAGTAGTCGATGGATCCCACCAGCTCGCCGGTCTTGGTGAGCGTGGAGGTGCCGGAGGCGACCGCGATGCCGAAGTCGGTCAGCACGACCCGGGCGTCCTTACCGAGCAGCACATTGCCCGGCTTGACGTCACGGTGCAGTACTCCTGCGGAGTGCGCGGCCCGCAGCGCCGCGATCATGCCGCGCCCGATGCGCGCTGCCTCCCGCGGGGCGAGCGAACGGCCCGACCGCGCCTCCACCTTGATGGCGTCACCCAGCGTCGAGGACGGCACGTACTCCATGACGATGCACGGCATCCCGCCGTCGTCCACGACGTCGTGCACCCCCACCACATTGGGGTGGTTGATGCGGGCCGCGGCCTGCGCCTCCCGGGTGGTGCGCTCGTAGCGGGTGGCGAGTTCGTCCGGCTCCAACTGGGGTGACACGTGGAGACGCTTGACCGCCACCTGGCGCCCGAGGACTTCGTCCCGTGCCCTCCAGACGGTGCCCATACCGCCTTGGCCTATCCGTTCGACCAGACGATATCGCCCGGCGACCAGTCGCCCCTCGTCCACCGACGCCGCCTCCACCACCCGCACGCCCTTCCGGAAACCCGTACGTATCCAGGGCGCAACGATAGTCTCCGGCGCCGGCCGATCGGCCTTCGCCCGCCGCTCATCGGCGCCTCAATTTCCGGTCTCCGAGAAGTCTCGGGGGAATATGCGGATATGGGGAGCCCCCGCGGGACGTCAAAAACCGACCGCTGGGACGGCTACGGCACCGGCCGCGCGGATGCGTCGCGACCCACCGGCGGTGCGGCGCTGCATCTCAGGGTGATCTCAGGGATCTGTCAGGGTTCCCACGGATGCCGGGTGTCCGTCGCTGTTGTCACCATGGGTCCATGAACGATGCACCGGTCGAGGAGTCGGCGCCGTCCGCCTCCTCCAGCCCCGCCGGCACCGCCCCGCCGCATCCGCCGCTGCGCCGCAGCCGGCGGCACAAGGTGATTGCCGGGGTGTGCGGCGGGCTGGGCCGGCAGTGGGATCTCGACCCGGTGATTTTCCGGATCGTGCTGGCCGTCCTCACCGTCTCCGGCGGCATCGGCCTGATCGTCTACGGCTTCGCCTGGCTGCTCATCCCGCTCGACGGCCAGGAGGAGAACGAAGGCCGCCGGCTGCTCTCCGGACGGGTCGAGGGCTCCGCGCTGACCGCGCTGCTCTTCGCGCTGGTCGGCTGCGGGCTGTTCCTGACGACCCTCGGCAAGGGCAGCGCGATGTCCTTCGTCATCATGCTGACGCTGGCCGTGGCCGGTTCCGCCTACTGGTCGCGCCGGCGCCGCCAGGCCGAGGCCGAGGGCCTGGAGTCGGTGGACGCCGCGACCGCCCAGGCCGTCGCCGACGCCCCACCCGAGACCCAGGCGCCGCCTGCGCCGAACACCCCGTCGTGGTGGCGCGATCCGCGCTCCAAGGAGGCGATGGCGCGCCGGGGCTATCTCTGGGGCCCCGTCCACGAACCGTTCGACATCACCTACGAATTCGAGCACGGCGTGCCCGGCGCCACCGCGCAGCGCGGTGAGTGGTCCGTGGGAGGGCGCCCGCAGCCCCCTGCAGACCGCCTCGTCCGTGCCCCGCGCCGCGGCCCCCGGGGGCGGTCCATAGGCGGCTGGACGTTCCTTCTGGCGATGCTCGCCGGTGCAGGCACCGCCCTCGCCGTATCCCGGCACGACACCCTCGCCACCGCGCTCCAAGCGGGCCTGAGCTGTGCTCTGGTGGTCTTCGGTCTGGGCCTGGTGCTCAGCGCCTGGTTCGGCCGTACGGGCGGCGGCACGGTCTTCATGGTCGTGGTGACGGCCCTGCTGCTGGCGGGTGCCACCGTCCTGCCCGACAACATCACCGCCGACTGGCAGCAGCGCACCTGGTCCCCCGCCACCGTCGCCGCCGTCCGGCCGCATTACGAACTCGGCTCCGGGGACGGCAAGCTGAAACTCGACGGACTGTCACTCAAGGACGGCCGTACGCTCCGCACCAGTGCGGAGGTCGGCGCCGGTCGCCTCCTGGTGACACTGCCGCGGGGTGTCACCACCACCGTCCATGTCACGCTCGGCCTCGGCCATCTCCGGCTGGCCACCGACGCCACCAGGCATCAGGACATCTTCTCCGCCGCCGGTAGCGAGCGGACGGTCACCCTGCCCGCCACCGGCCTGAAGAAGGGCGAGAAGCCCCACGGCGCGCTGGACCTGACGCTCGAGGTCGGCGCCGGCCAGGTCGACATCCGCACCGCCCCGGACGCCGCCCCGCCCCCGGTCCCGACCCCCCGCCAGGGAGCCGCCCCATGAAGCGTCACCCCTTCGAACCGGCCCGTCTGATCTCGGGCGCCGCCGCCACCGCCGTAGGCACCGGCTACGGCCTCGATGCCCTCGGCATCTGGCACGCCCCCGGCCCCTGGCTCTTCCTCGCCCTCCCCGCCGGCCTGATCCTCTCCGGCATCGCTGCCGCCATCTGGGCCACCACACGCCGCCATACGGCGCACGACGCCTGACCCACCGCCCCGGCCCGGCCACCGGCCCACCAGGCACCTCACCCAGCCGACCACCGACCACCGACCGCCGACCGCCGACCGCCGACCGCCGACCGCCAACCACCTCACCCGAACAACTGCGCCCCGTGCCGACTACGCCGCACCCGCAGCACCGCATCCAGCGAAAACCGCGGCGCGCCCGCCATCACCAACGGGATCCAGGCGATGAGGTAGGCGAGGTCATTGCCGTAGTAGTACGGCTGGGTCGCCCAGCTCACGGTGAGCCAGAGCGTCAGCGATATCAGCGCGCCACCCAACGCCGCCAGCCGGCCGAGCAGGCCTACGAGCGTCCCGATGCCCACGGCCAGCTCGCCGACGGCGATGGCATAGCCGAAGCCGACCGGGCTCTTCTGGGCGAGGTCGACCAGCACCGGCAGCGCCGCCGTGTCATGGACCCGGCTCAGCATCTCGCCGAGCGAGCCGGTCCCCCGGGCGGCCAGAAACGCGGAGTCCGTCAGCTTGTCGAGCCCTGCATAGACAAAGGTGATGCCCAGGAAGAGCCGCAAGGGGAGCAGGGCCTGGCGCGCCAGGCCCGCCCGCATCCCGGTGCCGGAGTCACCGGCGCCCGTCCCTCCCAAGTCGGCACCGACCGTACGATTCGCGTGCACCATGACGTCCGCCTCTCCGTTGGCACCAGGCGCAGACGATTGTGCCTGCACCCGGCCCTCCTGGGGAGGTACGTACGCACATAGGTATCGGGTTCAACCAGTCGACGCCCGCGAGCCGCCCGTCAGTCGCACACCGGCCGCCCAAAAGCGGCACGTCGCCCACACACCGGCCGCCCACAGGCAGCCCGTCGGCCGCACGCCGCGGGGCTCACTCCTGGACGTCGATCGGATACCCGTCCGTCTCCACGCCCGCGGCCGTGACCACCCGGACCTCCACCCGCCCCGGCTCCACATCGACCGGCACCGGCACGGTCAGCACCGCATCCGTCGG
Organism: Streptomyces sp. NPDC048483; assembly: GCF_040651455.1. Taxonomy (NCBI): domain Bacteria; kingdom Bacillati; phylum Actinomycetota; class Actinomycetes; order Kitasatosporales; family Streptomycetaceae; genus Streptomyces; species Streptomyces sp. NPDC048483. The sequence goes on along the minus strand of NZ_JBEZJZ010000018.1, from coordinate 51,267 downwards.
ATTGGCGAAGCCGCCCGCCACCGGGACCAGAGGCACCGGGACATGCACCGCACCGATCCGTACGACGGTACGGGCCAGCCGGTCCGGTGCGCCGGCGCCCGGCGGGACGAAGCCGGTGCCGCGGATCTCGATGTCATCGCCGGTACGGATGGGCGCCGCGAGATCGCCCAGCTCCCGGGACCGGACGACCGACAGAATGACCGGACGGCCGCCCGCCACCGCCTTCGCGGCCAGATACGTCGCGCCGGAGAGGAGGACGAGACCCACCAACCCCCAAGGGAGGGCCGGCAGTTGACCGGGCCGCCGGGCCAGGCACACCAGCGCGTACCCCATCACAGCACCGTTCATCAGCACATACTGCGCATCCGGGAAGCTGCCCCGCCCCGCGTCGTCCGCCAGGAGATCGGCGGCCCGCGGCCGCTCGGCGGGCACCTTCTGCAACCGCCCCGTCCGGACCCGTACGGCCACCAGGGCATGCGCCAGCACCGCCACCGCGCACCCGGAGAACACCACCGCCAGCAGGGCACCGGAGTGCGGGAGCTCCAGGCCGTCCAGGAGGCGGCGCCGCTCACCGGACCGGGCCGCCGCCAGCCGGACGGCCGCCATCAGCACCGCGTACAGCACGACGGTCACCCACCCGGCCGCGACCGCGCGCGAGGTGGACAGCCGGCGGTCCTCGCCGATCAGCGGGGCCGCCGCGCCGCCGTGCGCGCGGTGCCGCCAGGCCGCCGCCGTCAGGACGAGCGCCAGGACGACGGCCGCGATCAGCCCCGCCGTACGGGCCACGGTCCAGCCTGTCCCGATGGCGGTCAGCGCCTGCCCGAGCAGCAGCGCCACCACCGCGGCCCACACCACCAGCAGGGTCCGCCGCCGTACGACCGCAAGCCAGGTGATCCCTTCGGCGGTGGCGCGCTCGGCCAGTGCCCTTGCGGACAGGGTGAGTTCGTCGGAGACCCACTGCCGGGCGGCGCCGGCGGAATGGGCGAGCCCGGCCGGTACACCCCGCCCGGCGGCGAAGTCCTCGCGCAGCGCGACGAACGCGGCGACCGCCTGTCGATGCCCCGCGCGGGCGCCGTGCGGGCACTGTCCGCACAGACAAGCTCCGCCGCCCTCCGGCTCGCCCGTTCCGGCCACCCTGCCCGCCGCCTCAACAGACACGTCCGTTACCGCCCTGCACCATCGTCATCGTCATCGTCGCCATCGTTGTCGCCGCGGCGGGTTCCTGCCCCAGCCGCGGCGGTTGTCTTCAACTTGCCGTTCCTGGACGGGAATTGTGCCTCAGATGACGGGTCCCCCTACCAAACGGCCAGTTGGCGCGGGGTGGCGCGGGCCCGTGCAGGGTTGACGCGGGGGCCCCGGTCCGTACGGGACGCACCACAACGTCAAGTACGCCCGCATATGCGCCACTTACCACCTTCGAGGGAACCGGCGGAGATCGACGGCTGAGCCGCGCCCCGCCCGTGCAGGCTCTCCGGCGTGTGGGAAATAGATCGATCACGCCGGCTCGCGGCCTGTCTCGCGACCGCCGCCTTCGCCGTGCCGTTCGGGATCGCCGTACTGGCGGCCCCGGCCACCTCAGCACTCGCTCACGACCGCCCCACGAACCACCTCACCCAGCCCAGCCCCCATCCCGTCACTCATCCCAGCCCCCATCCCGTCACTCGCCACCGCACCGTCGTCAGCCACCGCACCGTCGTCAGCCAAGGCGCGGGCGCCGGCGACAACTGCGCCTATGCCGGGACACGCCCACCCGTCCACGTACCGACCGCATGGCCGATGCCGCGCGGCTGGCACTTCCCCTGTACGTCGGCCACCCCGACGCCAAAGCCGCCTCCCCCGGCACCGGCTCCCCGGAAGCCGCGTGCCGCAACGCCTCCGAAGCCGCCGCCGCCAACGCCGCGGCCCACTCCCCCGCCACCGCGGCACACCGACCCGCCGCCGCCCCCGAAGGTGACTCCCCGACGTGCCCCGAACCCTCCCAAGCCCTCCCCCGCCGCCCTGCCGCACAGCCGCCCCCCGGTGACCCACAAGCCCCGCGCCGGGCGCTCCATGGTGACCAGGACCCTGCTGGTCACCGCCCCGGCCGTGCTGGCCGGCGCCGCGCTCCGTCCCCGTTCGAGCTCCTCGTCCGGTTCCGCCGGGCGCCGTTCCTCGTAGGAGGTTTCCATGTCGCAATGGCTGGTATTGACCATCGCCATGGCCGCTGCCTGCGGCGTCGTCCTGGCCATCACGGTTCTCAGGCAGCGCCGGATCGGCGAGGACGACGACCCGTCCGAAACACCCGATGTCATCGAATACATGACGATGATGGTGGGGGTGGTCTACGCGATCGTCCTGGGCCTGGCCATCGCCGGCGTCTGGGAGGCCCGCAGCGCCGCCGAGGACGTCGTACGGACCGAGGCGCAGGCGTTGCACGAGGTCAGCACGCGGGCGGCGGCGTATCCGGCGCCCGTGCGGGCTCGTATCCGCTCCGACGTCGACGCGTACGTCAGCTACGTCGTCCACAAGGAATGGCCGGTCATGGCCGACCAGCAGCACCTCACCCAGCGCGGTACGGACCTGCTGGCCAAGGTCCGTAGCGACGTCATCGACTACCACCCGCGCAACGACTACGAGGGGCAGTCCTACCAGCCGCTCGTCGACCAGGTGGGCGCGGCCGACGACGCCCGCAACAGCCGTGCGGACGCCGCCGATTCGACGCTGCCGGGGGTGGTGTGGTTCGGGCTGATTGCCGGGGCCGCCATCACCATCGGCCTGATCTTCACGCTCCAGATCCGGCGCTCGGCACGTGAGCTGCTGATGGCCGGGCTCTTCAGCGCGCTGATCGCCTTCCTGCTGTTCCTGGTGTGGGACTTCGACGCACCCTTCAGCCGGGGCATCTCGGCCGGGTCCGATGCCCTCACGGACCTGTTCCCGCACCTGTGAGCCGGTGCCGCTGATCCGGTGCCGTTGACCCGGCGCCCCTGACCCGTTGCCCTGCGGGCCGCTCCCCCGGCCTGCAGGGCACTCGGACTCAGTTGAAAAGATCCGGCTCGCTCCGCGCAATCTGCTGATACAGCGGCTGGTAATTGATCCACGCGACGAGATCATTACCGAGCTGCTCGCGCGTGTGCACCGCATTGTGGTGATCGATCGGCACCGGCTTGCCGGCCGCCTTCGCGGTCAGCTGCACCTGGCACGACCGCTCCATGGTGATGAACCACCAGGCCGCCGCGTCCACCGAGTCGCCGACCGTCAACAGCCCGTGGTTGCGCAGGATCACGGCCTTGTGCGGCCCGAGCGCGGCGGCGATCCGACGGCCCTCCTCCTCGTCCACGACCACGCCCGTGTAATCGTCGAAGAGCGCATGGTCCTCGTAGAACGCACAGACGTCCTGGGTGATCGGGTCCAGCAGCTCCCCCAGCGAGGACAGCGCCCTGCCGTACGTGGAGTGGCTGTGGGCCGCGGCCACGACGTCCGGGCGGGCCTGGTGAACCTGGGAATGGATGGCGAACGCCGCCTGGTTGACGTGATAGCGGCCCTCGACGACCTTGCCGCCCGCGTTCACCAGGATCAGATCGCTCACCGTGATGTGCTTGAAGGACATCCCGAAGGGGTTGACCCAGAAGCAGTCGGTGAACTCCGGGTCGCGGGCGGTGATATGTCCCGCCACGCCCTCCTCGAAGCCGAAGCGCCCGAACAGGCGCAGCGCCGCGACCAGGCGCTCCTTGCGGTACCGCCGCTCATCGTCGACGCTCTCATGCGTCGGCGGCATCGCGAACTGCAGCAGTTCGGTGGGTATGGGCGTCGGCTCGGGCATCGCGGCTCTCCTGTCTCGCACGTACGGCTTACGGCGCTCCCCCTACGGGCGGAAGCTACCCTCCGGTACTTCAGAGGGCCAGGGCTGTGACGGGCAGCAGTGCCCGGACCGGCATGATGAGGTCCCGGCTCCATCGACGAACGCCCGACACCGGAGGCGACACATGAGGTCCATATCGGTCACCAGGGACATCGACGGCACGCCGCAACAGCTCTTCGCCGTCCTCCGGGACCCCGCCCGGCACGCCGAACTGGACGGCTCGGGCATGCTGCGCGGCCGGCCCGACGGCCCGTCGCTCCTGGGCCCCGGCGACCGGTTCAGCATGGGGATGCGGCAGGGGCGGATCCCGTACCGGTCGGTGAATGTCGTGGTGGAGTACGAGAAGGACCGACTGATCGCCTGGGAGACATGGGGCGAGTTCCGCGGCCGTCGGCTCGTCGGCGGCCAGCGCTGGCGCTACGAACTGGCCGCCACCGGGGCCACCACCCATGTCACCCACACCTACGACTGGTCCCGCGCCCGGCTCCCCCGCCTGGTCATCGAACTCCCCGGCTACCCCAAGCGGATGGGCCCGGCCATGACCACCACACTGGAACGCCTGGCTACCGCCGTAGCCAACCGCTGAGCCGCGCGTGCGGACCGACGGGTCGAAGGTCGGTCGGCAGGTGCGGCACCCGCGACGCCGGACCGTCGGGGCGAGCGTGTACCTGGCCCGTACGGGTCAACCCCGCCGTTCGCCGGTGTCCAACGCCGGGGCGATGACGGCGAAGGCCCGGTCGGTCAGTACGGCGGGGTCCTCGGCGCCGTCGCTGCCGCTCCACCGTTGCAGCACGGTGTCGAAGGCGGTGAGCGCCATCCCGGCGGCCAGCTGCACGTACAGATCGGTCTCGGTGTCGAGCTCCAGGCGGCGCGCCAACTCCGCCGCCAGGTCGTCGCGCCACTGCGCCTGGCGCTCCAGGAAGCGTGCGCGCAGGGCGGGGGTCCGCAGAATCAGCTGAACCACTCGCAGCGCCCTGCCGGCGTGGTCGGAGCGGTCGGCGCAGGCGGCGAGAGGGACCGAGACGGCGTGCTGCAGCGCCACGGAGGGGCGCTCCCCGAGGGGGCGGGCCGCCAGCTCTGCGCGCATGCCGGTGCCCATATCGGCCAGGAACTGGACGACCACGTCCTCCTTGGACGCGAAGTACCGGAAGAACGTGCGCTTGGACACTCCGGCGGAGGCCGCGATCTCGTCGATGGTGACCGCGTCGAACCCTTTCAGCGCCAGCAGTTGCAGCGCCGCTTCGGTCAGTTCGTTCGCGACGAGCTCACGTTTGCGCTGGGCCAGGCTCACTTCAGGGCGGGAGGTCACCGGGCAATGGTAGCGCCATGCCACGCATGGCACTCGGTAGCGTCTTGACACCGAGTGACACACGCGGCAACGTGTGCCGCATGACACAAGAGCAGCGCTGGACTGTCGAGCAGATCCCGGACCAGTCCGACCGGGTGTCCGTCGTCACCGGGGCCAACAGCGGCCTCGGCCTGGCGACCACCCGGGCCCTCGCCCGCCGGGGTGGGCACGTCATCCTCGCGGTGCGCGACGAGGGAAGGGGGCGTCGCGCGGCCGCGGAGATCACCGCCGAGCAGCCGGGCGCCCGGCTCGAAGTCCGCCGCCTCGACCTGGCCGATCTCGACTCGGTCCGGGCCTTCGCCGATCGGCTGCACACCGACCATCAGCGGCTGGACGTGCTCATCAACAACGCCGGCGTGATGGCGCCGCCCCGGTCGCTGAGCGCGCAGGGCCACGAGGTGCAGTTCGCCTGCAACCATCTCGGCCACTTCGCGCTCACCGGGTTGCTGCTCGACCTGCTGGCTTCAGGCCGCGACCCCCGCGTGGTCACGGTGAGTTCGGTCAACCACCGCAAGGGGCGCCTCCACTTCGATGACCTCACCGGCGAGCGCAGTTACTCGCCCATGGGCTTCTACAACCAGTCGAAGTTCGCCAATGCCGTCTTCGGGCAGGAACTCCACCGCCGGCTGACCGAGGCCGGCAGCCCGGTGCGCGGCGTGCTCGCCCATCCCGGCTACACCGCCACCAACCTGCAGACCAGCGCGCCGATCGGCCTGTGGCGGGTCGTCTTCGGCCGCATCGGCAACCCGCTGTTCGCCCAGGCCCCCGCCAGTGGCGCGTTGCCACAGCTGTACGCCGCGACCGCCCCGGATGTGGAGAGCGGTCAATTCATCGGTCCGGACGGCCTGGCCGAGCTGCGCGGCGGTCCGACGCAAGTGCAGCTGTCCCCCGCGGCGGCCGACGCCGAAACCGGCCGCCGCCTGTGGGAGTTGTCGGAACGCCTGACCGGCGTGCGGTTCGCCCTTCCGGCCCCTGCCTGAACGGCCGTCAGGGCAGATCGATGCGTCCCAGCCACGCCGGCTTCACGGGCACCCCGTCCGCGTAGTGCTCTTCCGACGGGGGCGAGGGCGGGGGCGGCACCGCAGGCTCCGGTTCGACCTCGCGTGTGGCCGCCGGTTCAGCCGGTGCGGCGGTGTCGTCCAGCAGCTCCGCGAGGGTGAACCGGACGCTGTAGGACTGCAAGGCGCCATCGCTGACCAGCAGGAAGCCGTCGCCGTTCCGGAAGAGCCGACGGCGCTTGGGACTTCTGGGGTGCTCCGGCCTGAAGCTCCGGGCGCGCCTCTCCAGCTCCGCCAGAGCCTCTTCGCGCGCGCCCTCCACATGCGCCAGGACATATGCCTCCACGCGCTTGCGCTCCGCCGCACCCACGGTCATCTCGATGATCAGCCCCCATGTCGCCATGCATCGCCCCTTCCCCCTGGGATCGGGACGCAGCCTCGATCGACGCGGAATTCCCGGCGCTGACGGGCATGTTGCGGGGCTACTCCTGGCCGTAGCCGCTCAGCAGCTCCGCCCCGCGCAGCAGCGCCGAGTGGTCCAGGGCGCCGTCGCCGCGGGCCACGGCGGACGCGATGAGCTGGGCCGCGACGGCGCCGACCGGGAGGGGGGCGCCGACGGTGCGGGCGGCGTCGGTGACGATGCCCATGTCCTTGTGGTGCAGCTCCAGCTTGAAGCCGGGGGTGAAGTCGCGGGCGAGGAGGTTGTCCTTCTTGCGGGCCAGGACGGCGGAACCGGCAAGTCCGCCGCCCAGGACCTCCAGCGCGGCGGCGAGGTCGACGCCGGACTTCTCCAGGAAGACCACGGCCTCCGCGACGGCCTGCAGATTGACGGCGACGATCAGCTGGTTGGCGGCCTTGACGGTCTGCCCGGCCCCGTGCGGGCCGCAGTGCACCAGGGTCTTGCCGACGGCCTCGAGGACCGGCCGCGCGGCGTCGAAGTCGGCCCGGTCACCGCCGACCATGATCGACAAAACCCCCTCGACGGCACCCGCCTCACCGCCCGACACGGGGGCGTCCAGCACCCGGATGTCCTTGTCGGCGGCGGCCTTGGCCAGGTCGATGGAGGTCTGCGGGGTGATGGAGGAGTGGTCGATGAGCAACGCGCCCGCCCGGGCGTTCTCCAGGATGCCGTCGGGCCCGTACGCGACCGCCTCGACCTGCGGGGACGCCGGAACCATCGTGATGACGACGTCCGCGTCACGCACCGCCTCCGCAATGGACGCCGCCTCCGTGCCGCCCGCCGCGATCAGCGCGTCCGCCTTGCCGGGGCTGCGGTTCCAGCCGAGCACGGTGTGTCCGGCCCTGGCGAGGTTCGCGGCCATGGGGCTGCCCATGATGCCGAGGCCGATGAAGGCAATGGTGCTCATTGCGCCACACTCACTAACTTCCACAGAATGGAATCCATCTGCCGCTATTCGGAATCCATGATGTGTGGCGCACAGTGGGGCGTCAACCTCAGAGCTCGTCGATGGCGGTCAGGTCGATGTCGATGTCGTACGGGGCGGGGAGCTTGAGGCGGTCGTGGTACATGCCGTTAGCCTTGTACACCTTCTTCTCAGGGTCGAGTTCGTAGACGTAGATGACCGGGCGCTCGTTATGTCCAGCCATCTCGACCCGCCAGAAGTGCGGGATGCCCGCTTCCGCATACAGGTGCGGCTTGCGCTTGCGGTCGCGGGACTCGGATTCCGGGGAGACCACCTCGACAGCGAGCACAACATCTGCTACCTCGAAATAGGTCTGCTCGCGACTAGTCACGGCCTCGGCACGGACGACCGAGACATCCGGCTCGGGCCCGTTGCGCCTGTCAGTCACCACGGTCATCTCGCGCTTGACCTTCAGCTCTGGCGGTACAGTGCAGCGCAGCCCGCTCACCAGCAAGTCGATCGCGTCGCTGTGAAAAACACGCTGCGGACTCACAAAAACCAAACTCCCGTCGATCAACTCCGTGTGCGGCGGGAGGTCGGGCAGCGTCAGCAGGTCGTCCACGGTGTAACCGTCCTGCGGCGGCACCGGCCAGTGGTGCGCGGTCTCAGCGGTCATAAGTCCTCCCATGGACGGGATTCTGGGCCGTAGCGCCAGCGTAGCGAGGGCAAACGACAACGCCGCCACTCAAACGAATGAGCGACGGCGTTTCGTTCACGTCAGCGGGAGATCACTCGGGGATCACTCCCACTCGATCGTCCCCGGCGGCTTGCTGGTCACGTCCAGCACCACGCGGTTGACGTCCGCGACCTCATTCGTGATGCGGGTCGAGATGCGCGCCAGGACGTCGTACGGCATCCGCGTCCAGTCCGCCGTCATCGCGTCCTCCGAGGAGACCGGGCGGAGCACGATGGGGTGGCCGTAGGTGCGGCCGTCGCCCTGGACGCCCACCGAGCGGACGTCGGCGAGCAGGACCACGGGGCACTGCCAGATGTCGCGGTCCAGGCCGGCCGCGGTGAGTTCCTCGCGGGCGATGGCGTCGGCCTCGCGCAGGAGGTCGAGGCGGTCCTTGGTGACCTCGCCGACGATACGGATGCCCAGGCCGGGGCCGGGGAACGGCTGGCGGTGGACGATCTCGTCCGGCAGGCCGAGCTCGGAGCCGACCATCCGGACCTCGTCCTTGAACAGCTGGCGCAGCGGCTCGACGAGCTCGAACTCGATGTCGTCCGGCAGCCCGCCGACGTTGTGGTGCGACTTGATGTTGGCGGTGCCGGTGCCGCCGCCGGACTCGACGATGTCCGGGTAGAGCGTGCCCTGGACCAGGAACGCCACGGGGTGGTCGTTCGGGGCCTCGGCCACGATCTCGGCCTGGGCCTGCTCGAAGACGCGGATGAACTCGCGGCCGATGATCTTCCGCTTGGTCTCGGGATCGGACACCCCGGCCAGCGCGTTCAGGAACCGCTCCTGGGCGTCGACGACCTTCAGCTGGACGCCGGTGGCGGCCACGAAGTCCTTCTCGACCTGCTCGGACTCGCCCTTGCGCATCAGGCCGTGGTCGACATAGACGCAGGTCAGCTGGTCGCCGATGGCCTTCTGTACGAGGGCGGCGGCCACCGCGGAGTCCACGCCGCCGGACAGCCCGCAGATCGCCCGCTTGCCGCCGACCTGCTCGCGGATGGCGGCGACCTGCTCCTCGACCACGTTGGTGGTGGTCCAGTTCGGCACGATGCCCGCGCCGCGGTAGAGGAAGTGCTCCAGCACCTGCTGGCCGTGCGTGGAGTGCAGCACCTCGGGGTGGTACTGGACGCCGTAGAGCTTCTTCTCGTCGTTCTCGAAGGCGGCGACCGGCACCACGTCCGTGGACGCGCTGACCGTGAAGCCTTCGGGGGCGGCGGAGCAGGCGTCGCCGTGCGACATCCAGACGGACTGCTCGGCCGGGGTGCCCTCAAAGAGCGTCGAGCCGGGCTTGGAGACGGACAGCGCCGTACGGCCGTACTCGCGGGCGCCGGTGTTGTCGACGGTGCCGCCGAGGGTGGTGGCCATCAGCTGGAAGCCGTAGCACATGCCGAAGACCGGGACACCGGCTTCGAACAGGGAGCGGTCGAGGCTGGGGGCCCCTTCCGCGTAGACCGACGAGGGACCGCCGGAGAGGATGATCGCCTTCGGGTTCTTGGCGAGCATCTCGGCCACCGGCATGGTGGACGGCACGATCTCGCTGTAGACCCTGGCCTCGCGGACGCGGCGGGCGATGAGCTGGGCGTACTGCGCACCGAAGTCGACTACGAGGACGACGTCCGGGGCGGCGGCAGGGGGTCCTGATGACACTTCGGCGGCCTTCCGGCGGTGGAACAAGGGGTTGGACTTTCGATTCTAACGGGCTCATACTTGGCGCCATGTCCAAGCAGCTGACCTTCGTCTTTACCTATGGCACCGGCCCGTCCGGCTGCCATGGTCGTGCTGCTTGATCAACTGACAAGCAACTTCCCAGGCGCCCCGGGCCGACAAGGCCCGGGGCGCCTGCGTTCGGGATCATGTCGGCTCCGGGGACACCCACCCCAGGAGATACGGATATGAGCACCGAGACCGCGACCGCCACCCCCACCGCCCCGGACACCGGCGCCCGCACCCCCGAGGCCGCCGGGCTGATCACCGACGCGCGCAGCCGGATCGACGATCTCGACGGCCGGATCATCGGCCTCGTACAGGAACGGATGGCCGTCTCGGCCGTCATCCAGCGCGAGCGCATCGCCTCCGGCGGGCGCCGGGTGAACCTCTCCCGCGAGATGGAGATCCTCGAGCACTACCGCAACCAGCTCGGCAAGCCGGGCACCGCGCTGGCGATGACGTTGCTGGAGCTGTCCCGGGGCCAGATCTGAGACGGGCAGGACAGAGACGGGCAAGGCCGAGGCGAGCAGGGCCGAGGTGGGCAGGGCCGGCGCATGGCCGGATTCCGTCGGTCGGCGCGGGCGCGTGGTGCCAGGGCTCGCGCCCGGCGCAGCGGCCGGATCTGAGTTCGGTTGCCGACTCACCCGTACGGCGCGTGACCGGCCGCCGAGGGGCTTCGTTGTTCCCGGTGCCACGCCAGCCAGGCGCGGCCTGCAGGACTACGCGTAGACGCCGCCCCACGGGCGGAAAACCGGAGCGATGAGACGCCGGCCGCTTGCCGCGGTCCGCGTCGTGGGACCTCGTTCCGGTGCCGTGGCCGGTCAGCAGGGGACAGCAGCCCGGTCACATCCGATGGGGTGGTCGGTCCTGGGGACGCCCGGGACCGACCGCATCCGGTCGAAACGGTTGCGCCGGGTGAGGCGCATCCAGGACGATGCTTGCCGTACCACTTACCGCGCCTGGTGCGGCCCTCGGCATTGCCATTGGTCCGACCACAGCGCGGCCCGCACCATCCCGAACCACCCCATAGCCAGCGGCGCTACCCCCCCCCCAGCGCCGCCCGTCGGTGCCGGCGCTGCCCTGACGCCGACACCGAAAGCCAAGGGCCCCGTGGCCGTCCGCACTCCCCCCCTCGCGGACGGTACCCGGGGCCCTTCGCTGTGCCCGGCCCGTACGGCGGCTGAGCACCGACGACGAGGCGACTGCGCGAGCCCTGTCCCGTCGGCCGCGCGCTGTCTGTGTATTGCCTGGGTGTTGTCTATGTGTTGCCTGTGTGGCGCCTGTGAGAGATGTGACGGGCATCACTGGGCATCCCCTGTGCGGCGGACAACCTTTTTCGGCCATGGCTGGTCATGTACCTGCAATCGCACGGCCATACCGCGCCCCACCGCGACGGCCCGCACCCACTTGTGCCGCCCCTGCGGCGCTTTGGACCCGAGAGGTCTTCTCGATGAAGCTTCGCCGTGCCCTGACGGCCGCTGCCGCTGCGGCCGTCATCGCCCCTGCCGCCCTGATGGCGGCCCCCGCCGCGTACGCGACCGGTACCGACACCGAGTCCAGCGCGAGCGCCGACCCGACGCCGGCCACCCCCGGCCCGGAGCAGAGCGACGACACCACGGCGCCGTCGGAGACCCCCACCACCGACGACACCACCCAGCCGGGCGGGGAGACCCCGCCCGGCGACGACACCGAGCCCGGTGAGGAGACCGGGAACGGTGACGAGGCCGAGCCCACCGCCCCGTCCACCCCAGGCGACGACACCGCGCCCAGCACCACTCCGGAGCCCTCCACCTCGGCCAAGCCCACCGCGAAGCCGACCGAGGAGCCCGACGACGAGCCGGCCTGCGCCGAGGAGTCCGACGAGATGGCGATCAGCACCGAGCTGCGCGGCCTGCCCAGCAAGGTCGTGGCCGGCTCCGGCTGGAAGAACTTCACCTTCCGCGCCACCAACACGTCGGACAAGGCGATGAAGTCGGTCGACGCGTACGTCGCGCTGGCCGGCATCAGCAACGGCAACTTCGACGATGTCTCCCGGCACCTGACGGTGCAGTGGTTCGACGAGGACGCCGGCTCCTGGCAGGCCATCACCGACGAGGACGGCTACTTCGCCTCCATCGACGACCTCAAGCCCGGTGAGTACGCCGACGCCAAGCTGCGCCTGAAGGTCGACGCCAGGACGCCGGGCAGCTACGGCTTCGCGTTCACCATCGGCGCGTACCACAACGAGGACGACGTCTGCGGCTTCTCGGATGTCGCGGAGTACGACTTCGACATCCTGGTCGCGGGCAGCCACCCGGGCTCCGTGCCGCCGGCCAAGAGCAAGCCGGGCAAGGCCAAGGGCAACAAGCCCGCTCCGCAGGGTGAGCTGAAGCAGATACCGGCCACCGGCAAGCTCGCCGAGACCGGCTCCTCCTCCGCGCTGCCGACCATCGGTCTGGTGGGCGGCATCGCCATGGCCGTCGGCGCGGGAGCGGTCTTCGTCGTCCGTCGCCGGAAGACGGACGCCACGGACGGCGCCGCGGCCGCGTGACGTAACGGCAGGCGCACAGGGCGAAGGGCCGCATCCGCGAGGGAGCGGCCCTTCGTCCTGGCGGCCTTCGTCACGTGGAGGAGCGGGAGTTCTCCTTCTTCGGCGGCACCGTCGGGACGGGCACGAACGGCAGGTTCAGCGCGCCGAACGCCTTCTTTGGGACAGCGGGCCGCACCGGCGCGACCGGTGCCAGCCGCTCGTAGCGTCGGCCGGGGGCGGGGCGCGGGTCCGGCTCACCCTTGTTCGGCCACAGGGACATGGCTCGCTCGGCCTGTGCCGTGATCGTCAGGGACGGATTGACCCCCAGGTTCGCGGTGACCGCGGCGCCGTCGACCACCGAGATGCCCGGGTGGCCGTAGAGCCGGTGGTAGGGGTCGATGACGCCGTGGTCCGCGTCCTCCCCGATCGGGCAGCCGCCCAGGAAGTGCGCGGTGAGCGGCGTACCCATCAGCTCGCCGACATTGCTGCCCGCGAAGCCGTTGATCTCCTGCGCGAGGAGGGTGGCCGCTTCGGTCGCCTCGGGGATCTGGTTGGGGTTCGGGGCGCCGTGGCCCTGGCGCGCGGTGAGCAGGCCCTTTCCTATGCCGTCCGGTTTGCGGTAGGTCGTCAGGGAGTTGTCGAGCGACTGCATCACCAGGCCGATGATGGTGCGCTCCGACCAGCGGCGGTTGGAGAGGGAGCGGAGGGCGAGCCAGGGGTGGCGGACGACATTGCCCAGCCAGCCCGCCACGCGCCCGGTGGGGCGGTAGGGCACCTGGAGGATCGTCAGGCCGCCCATCGCGTTGGAGCCCTTGCCGTAGCGGACCGGCTCGATATGGGTGTTCTCGTTGGGGTGGATCGACGAGGTGATCGCCACTCCCTTGGTGAAGTCGGCCTTCGTCGCGCCGTGCGCCGTGCGGTAGCGCCGGTTGTCGGTCTGCGCGCCCACCAGGGCCTCGGAGTTGGTACGGGTCAGCGAGCCGAGACGGCCGGAGACGTGCGGGAGCAACCCGCAGTCCTTCATGCGGTGCAGCAGGGTCTGCGTACCGTACGTACCGGCCGCGATGATCACACGGCGGGCCGTGAACGTCCGGCCCGCACCCTTCTTCTTGTTGTCGGTGGGCAGCGTCCCGACGGCGAAGCCGCCGCGCGAGTCCTCGGTGACGGTGACGACGGAGGTCATGGGGTGGATGACCGCGCCGGCCCGCTCCGCGAGATGCAGATAGTTCTCGTTGAGGGTGTTCTTGGCGCCGTGCCGGCAGCCGGTCATGCACTCACCGCACTCGGTGCAGGCCTTGCGGGAAGGGCCCGCGCCGCCGAAGTACGGGTCGGCCGCCTCTCCGCCCGGCGCGGCCTTCGAGGTCCCGTCCGCATCATCGCCGTCCCCGAAGAACACCCCGACCGGCGCCATGTGGAAGGAGTCGCCGACGCCCATGGCCTGCGCGGTGGCCTTCAGATGGACGTCGGACGGCGTCATCGTCGGGTTGAGCCGCACACCGAGCATCCGCTGGGCCTGGTCGTAGTACGGCTTGAGCTCCGCCTGCCAGTCGGTGATGTTCTTCCACTGCGGATCGTCGAAGAACGGCTGCGGCGGCACATAGAGGGTGTTGGCGTAGTTCAGCGAACCGCCGCCGACGCCGGCGCCCGCCAGGACCATCACCTTGCCGAGGAGGTGGATGCGCTGGATGCCGTAGAGGCCGAGCGCCGGGGCCCAGAGGTAGTTCTTCAGGTCCCAGGAGTTCTTCGGGAGCGTCTCGCGGGTGAAGCGCCGGCCCGCCTCGAGGACGCCGACGCGGTAGCCCTTCTCGGTCAGGCGGAGCGCGGAGACGGACCCGCCGAATCCGGAGCCGACAACGAGGACGTCGTAGTCGTAACCGCCGTACTCGCCGCCGTCGTCCTGGTTCTGGGCAGAGTTCTCCTGGGGCACTGGCTCTCCTGGGGTTTTTGTTACCGGAGTCGGAACGCCTTCATCGCGCGCAGGCTGAGGGTCATGAACTGTGCGTACTTCTCGTCGGTCATGCCGAAGGACGGCGCGAGCGGCATGATCCGCTGGTGGGCGACGGTCTGCGCCTCGGTGTACTTGAGGATGCCCTCGGAGCCGTGCCGGCGGCCGAGCCCGGAGTCGCCCATGCCGCCCATCGGGGACTGCACGCTGCCGTAGCCCGCCGCGTACGACTCGTTGACGTTGACGGTGCCGGTGCGCAGCCGCGCGGCGACCGCCCGCCCCCGCCGCCCGTCCTTGGTCCAGACGCTGGAATTCAGGCCGTACGGCGTGGCGTTGGCCAGGGCGACCGCCTCGTCCTCGTCGCTGAAGCGGTAGATCGAGACGACCGGGCCGAAGGTCTCCTCGGCGCAGACGGCCATCGGGGCCTCGACGCCGTCCAGGATGGTGGGCTCGTAGAAGAGGGGGCCGATGTCGGGGCGCGGCTTGCCGCCGGCGACGAGCTTGGCGCCCTTGGCGACGGCCTCCTCGACATGCCGGGTGACGGTCTCCAGCTGCCGCTCGCCCACCAGGGAGCCCATGTCGGCCCCGTAGGCGAGGGCGTTGCCCAGGCGCATGGCCTTCGTACGGGCGGCGAAGCGCTGGACGAAGTCGTCGGCGATGGACTCGTGGACGTAGAGCCGCTCGATGGAGATGCACAGCTGGCCGGCAGAGGAGAAGCAGCCGCGGACCGCCCCGGCGGCGGCCTTTTCCACGTCGGCGTCGTGCAGCACCAACATGGCGTTCTTGCCGCCCAGTTCGAGGGAGCAGCCCACCAGACGGGCCGCGGCGCCCTGGGCGACCTCGCGGCCCGTACGGGTGGAGCCGGTGAACGAGACATAGTCGGCGTGCCGGACGACCTCGGGGCCGACGACCGGGCCGTCACCGAGGACGACCTGCCACACCTCCGGCGGCAGTCCGGCCTCGATGAGCTGCTCGCGCGCCCACAGGGCGGTCAGCGCGGTCTCGGTGTCGGGCTTCATGACGACGGCGTTGCCCGCGACGAAGGCGGGGAGGGCGTCGCCGACGGAGAGCTCGAAGGGGTAGTTCCAGGGGGCTATCTGACCCACCACGCCGCGGGGCTGGCGGAGCTCGGTGACCTTGGTGAGGGTCGGTACGACACCGGTGTGGCCCTTGGGCCGCAGGTACGAGGGCGCCTTGCGGCCGTAGTGCCGGGCGGCGACGGCGACCGCCTGCACCTCTTCGTGGGCGTGCAGCCGGGCCTTGCCGGTCTCCAGCTGGATGAGGTCGAGGACCTCGGCCTGGCGCTGGAGGACGAGATCATGGAAGCGGAGCAGGACGGCGGCGCGCTGCCGGACGGGGACCTTGGCCCAGCTCGCCTGGGCGGCGCGGGCGCGCTCGAAGGCGGTGGCGACGTCCTCGGGGGTGGACTCGGGCAGGTCCGCGAGCTTCTCGCCGGTGAACGGCGTGTGGTTCGCGGTCTTGCTGGTGCCGACCACTCCGCGGGTCAGGCGGGCGACCACCTCCGGGGTGACCACATCGGCGGCGGTGCGGGTGCCGGCGGCGGAGGGGGCCACGGGGTTCCCGGCGGGCGTCGCTGCAGTGTCCTGAAGGGCGTCCTTGGTGTCCTGCGAGTCCGTCATGCGGGCGAGCGTATTCCTCCCCGGGCACTTTGTGTACCCGGCAGTAATGAGTTTTCACGCGGCGCCCACAATCACGCCAGTGATTGCTGGCCGTAAAGGGTCTGGTCAGCGACGACGCCCCGGATGCCGAGGGGGGTCAGCCGGTGAGCCGGAAGGCGTCCAGCGCGGTGTCGAAGTGGCGCTTGGCCTCGGTGCGCGATCCGAGCGGCGACGAGATCCAGACATCGATCATCTTCCCGCCCTCGTCCCAGCTCAGGTCGTAGGTGTACCGCGGCCCGGCGTCCTGGCTCTTGCCGTTCCACGCGAACTCCCAGAGCCCCGCCTGGAGTCTGTTGTGCGTGGTCTCGGTGACCTGGCCCTGGCTGTAGCCCGCGTAGTTGCGGGGCCCGTTCGCGTGGGCCGTCCGCATCGCCCCGATCGGCCCCTCGGGCACCTGCTTCTGCAGCTGGACGCCGATCCGGAACCGCTTGCCCTGCGAGTAGTAGTAGACCCGGTCGTTCTCGTACGAGCGCGTGAAGCCGTCGGGCACGGCGAGCGCAAAGCCGGCCGGGTCGCGGACGAGGCGGTAACCGGTGGGGACCTTGGGGGCGTTGCCCCCGGAGGGCTTCGAGGTGCCCGTGACGGTCGCACCGGGCCTGGCGGGCCGGGAGGACCCGGTGGCGTCCTTCACCGTCGGCCCCGGCCGCGGGGTGTGGTGGGAGGCCTGCTGGGACGTGCCGGGCTTGGCGCCGCCCTTGCCCTGGTTGCCCTGGTCGCCGTTCTGGTTCATGACCAGGGCCGTGATGCCCGCCCCCGCGCCACAGAGGACGACCACCGCGAGGGCGACGAGCAGGACGGTGCGGCCGGTGCGCGGGCGGGCCGAGGCGGCCGGCGCCCGGCCGTCGAGCGCGCCGGGGTGGGAGGCGCCGGGGGTGCGGCCGCCGGTACGGGGATGGCCGGGGGCGGGGTCGGCGGGCGTACGGGGGTCGGAGAAGCCGGTGGGGGCGACGGGGGTGCTGCCGGGGGACGAGCGGCCGAGGGCGTCCAGGTCGTCACTGGGCAGGTGCTCGCCGGGGAGGCCGTCGCTGTGGCCGTCGTAGAAGGGATCGTGGGCGTCGGCGCCGGGGGGCCGGGTGCCGGCAGGGGCCGTGGCCGCCTCGCCGAATCCCGCGGGCGCGGACCGGCCGTGGCCCGCGCGCCCGCCCGGCCGGCGCTCCGGGGCCCGCCCCGTCCGCGCATACCCCCGCAGCAGCCGCTCCGTCTCGTCGATGTCCAGCCGGCGCTCGGGGTCGCGCTCCAGCAGTCCCTCGATGACGGCCCGCAGCGGCCGGGCCGCCTCCGGGATCTCGATCTCGTCGTACACGACGGCATGCAGAACGCCGCCGATCGAGTCCCGGCGGAACGGCGTTTCCCCGCTGAGCGTGGCGCACATCAGCACCCCGAGCGACCACAGGTCCGCCTCGGGCCCGGTGCCGCGGCCGGCCATCCGCTCCGGCGCGGTGTACTCGGGCGAGCCGACGAACCCGCCGGTCTCGGTCAGCGTCGTCGCCCCCGGGACCTGGGCGATCCCGAAGTCGGTGAGCACCACCCGGTTCGTACCCGACTCCATCAGCACATTGGCGGGCTTGATGTCACGGTGCAGCACCCCGCGGGCGTGCGCGGCCCGCAGCGCGCCCAGCAGCGCCACCCCGATCCGGGCCGTCTCGCGCGGGGCGAGCGGCCCGCCGCTGTAGAGCCGGTCGGCCAGCGACGGGCCGTCCACCAGCTCCATCACGATCCACGGCCGGCCGTCCTGCTCGACCACGTCGTGCACGACGATCACATTCGGATGCTTGACCTGGGCGACCGTCCGCGCCTCCCGCATCGCCCGCTCACGCTGCACCCGTGCCTCGGGCTCGGCCGTGGCTTCGTCCAAGTGCAGTTCTTTTACGGCGACTTGGCGGCCCAACAGCTCATCGGTGGCCCGCCAGACCGTCCCCATTCCGCCGCGGCCCAGCCGTATGTCCAAGCGATACCGGCCGCCCACGAGCCGGCCCTCGCCCCCGAAGATGCCCATGGGGCCATCTTGCCGCACCGCCATGGGCCTTGCGGGGGCGGCACCCCTTCGCTGGCCGCTGCTCGGCGGGAATCGCCACTGACCTGGGAGCATGGTGATCCACTGCCATCACGGAGGCAGGTGTGGCAGGCATCGCAGCCGTCATGGCACCCTGCTGGACGAGGACTCCCCGCCCCGCGCGACCAGACGTACAAGTCGCGCTATGCGGCCCAAGAGGCCATGTTCCGGGCACAGATGGTGAGCGACGATGCGGAGCTGCCCGTCCGCGCCGAGCAGGTGATGTCCGGCCGGGCGTCCGCGACTTCATCGCGGCCACGGCGCCGCGCGCGCGTGTGCGGAAACCGCAGACCACGACACACGGGAGGGAACCTCCACCGCCCCTCCGGCCGTCCTTGACACAGTGAGGCCAGTGAGGCCGCCGTACGGGAACGGTGGCCGGTGCAGCGACTGGTGCGGTGGAACGGGGGTCGGCCATGGTGATGCAGGACGGCGGAACGGTGGATGTCCGTCCGGGCCCCGACCCGGCCCGGGCCGCCCCGGAACACAGCGGCGCGTATCTGGCGACCGGCCTGTGCCTGGGACTGTACGGCGGCGCGCTGCTCGCCTGGACCGTCTACGGCATCACCCAGAGCAGCGGCACCGCCTGGGACTTCGTCGAGGGTCTGTTCAACCCGGGCGCCTCCCCCGCCACGGCCGAGGTGCTCGGCCCGTACGAATGGTCCTTCACGGTCGCCTTCCTGACCGTCGCGGGCCTGTCGCTGGCGCAACGCCGGGTGGCCCGCAGCGCCGCACTCCTCTGCGCCTTCCTCCTCCTGGCCGTCTCCCTCCGCGAAGGCATCGGCCTGCTCCACGCCGCCTACCGCGACCAGTACAGCAACGACCCGCTGGGGAGCTGGGCCCTGGCGACCCGCGGGCTCTGCCTGCTGACCGCGCTGGTCGTCCTGACCGTGCTGTTCCCGGCCACGGAACAGCGGGGCGGCCGGCCCCTCCCGCCACCCGCCGGGCGCACTCCCGACAGCCCCGAAGCCCGCTGGCGCCGCCTGTCCCGTATCTGCGGCGTCCTGTTCCTGATCACGGCCGTGGTCCGGATCGGCTGGACCGTACGGAACCTGACCTCCAGCGGCATGAGCACCGACAGCTACCTGCGCGGCGTGGTCGACGGCTCGATCCCCGGCACCCTGGACCTTTCGGCCACCGGCGAGTTCACCACGGTCGTCTCGATCCTCGCCTTCCTGGTCCTCGGCGTGATCGCCTTCCGGGGGCGCCGCGACATCCGGGGCGCGCTGCTCGCCTTCGCGGCCGTGGAGCTGTATCTCACCGTACGAACCGTGGTGTGGCTGGCCGTCACGGACTTCTTCAACCTCTCCTCCCAGACGTCGGAGGGGGCGCTGTCCATGGCGACGACGGCGTATGCGCTGGCGGCGATGACGTCGGTGGTGGTGCTGGCCACGGGGCGGGGGTTCGGTCCGTACGACGGGGTGCGGACCCCGCTGGGGCCGCGGCTCCCGACCTCCGAGTGACGCTCCTGGCGCCGGTGGCACGGGCCGGCCGGATGTATTGACCACCACGGGCCGCATCATCAAAGATCCGCCCATGCCCCGCCCGGATCCCTTACCGCCGTCCAACAACCGTCTCTGGTCGTTCCGGTGGGAGCGGACGGCCTGAGGGACGGGCCCTGGTCGGCGGTGCGGGGGAGATCCCCCTCCGAACCGCCCCCGCACGCCAACGGCGGCCGCCGCGTGTGGGGGTCGCGACGGCCGCCGATGTGAACTGCAACGCCTCCTGGGCTTGTGGCCTCTTCAGTGGTGCAGCATGTGAACAAGTCTGCCCGTGGGGGCCTCCCCACGGCATCCTTCCCAGGTCGCGGGATCACCCCCGCCGAGCGGCGGGGGTGCGGGTCCGTCGCGGGGCGGGTGCGGGTGACAGGGGTACGGAGTCGCGCAGCGCCGGGTGGTTCCGTGAGCTCGGATGGGTGCGAAGGAGAAAGGGGCGGCCGGTGATCCGTGTCGCTGTGGTGGACGACGAGCGGCTCGTCAGGTCCGGGTTGCGGATGATTCTGGGGACCGCGCCGGATATCGAGATGGTGGCGGACTGCGGTGGCGCAGAGGCCGTGGACACCGTGCTGCGGAGCGGGGCGGAAGTGGTGCTGCTCGATATCCGGATGCCGGACGTGGACGGGCTGACCGTGCTGCGGCGGCTGCGGGCGAGACCGGAACCGCCTGCCGTGGCGATGCTGACCACTTTTGACGCGCAGGAATATCTGAGCGCGGCGCTGCGGGAAGGGGCGGCCGGGTTTCTGCTGAAGGATTCGGATCCGGAGCAGCTGGTGCGGGCCGTACGGACGTTGGCGGCGGGCGGGAGCGTGCTGGATCCCGGCGTGACGCGGGCGGTGATCGGCGGCTATCTGACGGCCGAGGACCAGGTGTCCGCGGCGCGGGCGGTCAGCGGGCTCACCCCGCGTGAGTCGCAGGTGCTGGCGCTGCTGGGCGAGGGGCTGGGCAATGCCCAGATAGCGGAGCGGATGGGGCTGGCGCCCAGCACGGTCAAGGATCATGTGCGGGCCCTGTTGGGGAAGCTGGGCGGGATCAATCGCATCCAGGCGGCAATAGTTGCCGACCGGGCCGGCCTGGTGGCGGGCGACCCCCGGGGGGCGTGGTGAGTGCCCCGGGGGGCGTGGTGAGTCCCTCGAAGGGTGCGGCAGGCGTACGGGCGCGGGCGGCGGCGCGGGGCCGGGCGCTCGCCCAGGGGCCGTTGGCGCGGCGGGTATGGCGGCTCGCCCCGGTGGTGGTGCCCGTCCTCCTGGGCATCGCCGACTCGGTGCTGGTCAACGGCTTCGAACTCCGCCTGGAGCTGGGCGCCTCGGTGGTTGCCGCGACGGCCCTGCTGCTGCGTCGGCGTTTCCCGCTGCTGGTCTATCTGTTCACCCTGCCCGGGCTCTACATCGGCTACATCTGGTTCGCGCCGATGATCGGCCTGTACACGCTCGCCGCCCGCCGGCCCGGCCGGGCGCGGCTCGGCGTCTGTGCGGTGCTGCTGATCGCCGCGCATTTCCTCCCGTATCCGATCTCGGACTTCGAGCCGACGCACTACCGGGAGAACACCCTGGTCCTGATCGACGCCTGCGTCACCTCTGCCGGACCGATCGCCATGGGGCTGCTGGTCCGTACGCGGCGGGAGCTCGCCGTCCGCGTCGAGGACCTGACCCGCAGCCTGCGCCGCGAGGACCGGCTGCTCGCGGACCGGGTCAAGACCACCGAACGGGCCCGGCTCGCCCGCGAGATGCACGATGTCGTGGCCCACCAGGTGAGCCTGATCAGCCTGCAGGCGGGGGCGGTGCAGGTGAGTACGGAGGACGAGGCGGCGCGGGCGGGCGCACGGACGATACGGGAGTTGTCCGTGCGGACGCTGGAGGAGCTGCGGCACATGGTGGGGGTGTTGCGGGCGGACGGCGGTGAGGCGGCGGAGGCGCGCGGGCTCGCACCGCAGCCGGATCTGGAGGAGCTGCCGCGGCTGATCGAGATGAGTGCGCTGGATGTGACGTACGAGGGGGGTGTGGTGGCCGGGGCGAGCGGCGCCAAGACGGTGGAGCGGGCGGCCTTCCGCACGGTCCAGGAGGCCCTCACCAATGTGCGCAAGCATGCGCCGGGGGCACAGGTGCGGGTCCGGGTGGGAGCCGATGGCGGCGGGGAGCGGGAGAGCCTGCGCGTCGAGATACGCAACGGGCCGCCGGACGAGACGGCCACGGCGCCCGCGCTGCCCGGTGGCGGGCACGGGCTGGTGGGGCTGCGTGAGCGTGCCCAGAGCCTCGGCGGGACGCTGGAGGCGCGGCACACGGCCGATGGGGGGTTCGTGGTGCGGGCGGAGTTTCCGTACGGGGTGACGGCCAACGGGGCGGGGTGACCGCCGGTCGGTGTGCGGCGGCGGGGCGACGCCCCGCCGTCAGGCCGACAGCGGCGCCGCCGCCTCGTCCACGGCCGTGTGCAGGTCCGGGTAGACCTCGAAGAGGCGGCGGACACCCAGCGCGGCCAGCACGCGATTGACATGGGAGCCGTCGACGGCGCCCTGTGCGGGGAGGATCAGCCGCAGCCGCCCCTGACAGGAGCGCATCAGTCTGCGGGCGGCGATCAGCACTCCGACGCCGCTGGAATCACAGAACCGGACCTCGGAGAGATCGAGCACCAGACTCCGCCGGCCCTCGGCCACCGCATCGTGCACATGCTGGCGCACCGCGGGCGACGTGACCAGGTCCATTTCGCCGGAAACCTGCAGCACGGCCCACCGGCCCTGTTCGCCCTCTGCCACCTTCAACGACACGCGCTCGAAGCCTTTCGCTCGCTTTCGGACCGGATGCGTTCCAGATCTATCCGGAAGTCACCCTTCCCCGGCTCGACTGCCCGGCCTCTCTCCCCTGAAACTCTTGCGGACCCTTGGCACAACAGACAGTCCCTGCCCAAGGCTATGCCCAGTGGGCGGTGCCCTTTCCCCGGCATCCGGTCACACGCGGGTAACACATCGGCCGATACGGGCAGGAACGATGCGCATTGATCCGTACAGCGATTGTTTTCGCTCCACATCGATCCCCTTCAATCAAGGGAGACCACCCCATAGTGACAACTCCCTTACCATCCGCATCCATCGAAGAAGGTGGTTTGCGGCAAAGGAGCGTGCGTTGTCGGACCCGCGCATTACATTCGATGGGAGCACGGTCGTTGAGCGCGGGACGAACCGGGGCACGGCGCCCCTCGCGAGATCGGCGGAGGCGGTACCGACAGAGGTGTGAGCACGGCGACGACGGACAGGGATAGGGGTCCGATGGGAAACGACACACCCCCGCGCTGGGACAGGCGGATGCAGCAGCGGCTGGCCCGCGGCGAGGCGGCCGCGCTCGGCGAGCTCTACGACCGCTTCGCTTCGCTCGTGCACAGCCTCGCGCACCGCGTCCTGGACGACGAGGACGCCGCCGACCGCATCACCCGCGAGGTCTTCGGCTACATCTGGGAAAACCCCCATTCCTACGACCCCAAGCAGGGCTCGCTGCGCTCGTGGGTCGCCGCGGTCACCCGCCACCAGGCCGTCCAGCGGCTGCGCCAGACCGAGGCCGCCTCGGCACAGGACTGCGGCCCGGACGCGCCCGCGCCGGCCGAGATGGAGCAGAAGATCCGCGAGGCCTCCACGGCCGCCCGCGCCGACTACATCGTCACCTCCATGCCCGCGCCGCTGCGGGACGCCCTGGAGCTGGCGTACTTCCAGCGCCGGAACTACCGCCAGACCGCTGCCGACCTGGGCGTCACCGAGGACGAGGCCCGCCGCCGGCTCCGCCTGGGGCTCCAGCTGCTGTCCACCGCCCACAACCACCCCGCCCTGCCGCCGTCCGCGCCCCGGTCGTCCCCCGCACGGAACGCACCCGCCGCCTCCCGTACGGCGTCCCACGCGCCCCCGTCACCGCACGCACCCCACGGACCGCGCTCCCCGCATGCCCCGCAGCACACCGGCCCGCACTCCGGCACGGGAAACGCCCCGCCCGGCACGGGCCACGGACGGTCGCTGTGAGCGGCCCGGACCATTGGGAGGGCCCCGGCCGGCCGGGCGGGCCCGGTGAACGGCCGCGGATACCGTCTCCGCGTGCCGCCGCCGAGGACCACGGCCCGCTGCCGGACGCCCTGCCCGCGCCCGAACCAGAAGCGAAACCGGAACCGGAACCCATGACCGACGCCACCGGCCCAGGCTCCGGACGCGACTCCAGCTCCGGCTCCGGCTCCGGCTCCGGCTCCGGACACGACTCCGGCTCCGGGGACCTGCCGCCCGAGCCCCCACCCGAGCCGGACCCGCTGCCCGCCCCCGCAGCCCCGCCGCACCGAGTCCTCAAGTCGCTGCTCGGCGCCTGGGCGCTGGCCGTCTGCAGCGCCGAGGAGACCGTCGCCGTGGAGACGCACCTCACGGACTGCGCCTCCTGCGCGGACGAGGCGCTGCGGCTGCGGGACGCCGTCGGCCTGCTGCATCCCGCCGACAGCCTCGACCTCAATCCGCTGCTGCGCTCCCGCGTCCTGGAGGGCTGCCTGGTCCGCCGCCCGGCCCGTATCCCGGTGCCGGAGTGGGCGACGCCGTACGACGCGGAGACCGCGAAGCTCGATGCGCTGCTGCGGGACATGGGCGAGGCGGAGTGGCGCGCTCCGGTGCGGCTGCGCTGGTTCGAGCACGAGCGGGCGGTCGAGCGCGAGACCACCGTCGCCGGGGTCATCGGCCATCTGATGATGGTCGACGGCCTGGTGGCAACGGCCCTCGGTCTGCCCGATCCGCTCGGCGCCGACACCCCGCCGGGCACCCCTGGGCCGACGACCCGTACGGAGGCCTACTGGCGGGCGGTCGGCGAGGAGCCGGGCCGGCTCGCCACCCATGGGCCGTGGCGCGACCAGAGCTATGCGCTGATAAGGACCGTCTCGTTCGCCGGCAGCGGAGTCGACGAACTCGCCGTTCCGTACGGCAAGTTGCAGCTCGCGATGTGCGATTCGTTCCTGGACCGCGCCTTCGGGTGCTGGGTGCACGCCGGCGATATCGCGGACGCGGTGGACTATCCGTACGAGCCCCCGGCCGCCGCCCACGTCCACCAGCTGGTCGACCTCGCCACTCGGCTGCTGCCCACCACGCTGGCCCACCGCCGCCGGGCCGGGCTCGCCTCGCCGCCGCAGAAGCTGGTCGTGCCGGGCACTCCGGGCCGTACGCTCCACCTGGAGGTCGAGGGCAGCGGCGGCGGGCACTGGTACATACCGCTGGACTCCCCGGCGGCCGTCGGCGCGAAGGAGCACACCGTCGCGCACATCGCCCTGGACAGCGCCGAGTTCTGCCAGCTGGCCGCGGGGCATGTCTCCCCCGAGGAGGCCGCCGCGGGCCAGCACGGCGAGCGCGACGCCATCCGCGATGTGCTCTTCGCGACCGCGTCGCTGTCCCGGATGTGAGCCGCGGCCGGGCGGCCGTAAGCGGCGTGAACCGCGGGCGGGCGACCCGTGAGCGTCAGGCGAAAACGACCGTCCGGCTGCCGTTCAGCAGCACCCGGTGTTCGCTGTGCCACTTCACGGCCCGCGCCAGCGCCTGGCACTCCACGTCCCGCCCGATCGCCACGAGCTGGTCGGGCGTGACGTTGTGCCCGACCCGCTCGACCTCCTGCTCGATGATCGGACCCTCGTCGAGATCGGCGGTCACGTAGTGGGCGGTGGCCCCGATGAGCTTCACCCCGCGCGCGTGCGCCTGGTGGTAGGGCTTGGCGCCCTTGAAGCTCGGGAGGAAGGAGTGGTGGATGTTGATGATCCGGCCGGACAGCGCCTTGCACAGGTCGTCGGAGAGGACCTGCATGTACCGCGCCAGCACCACCAGCTCGACCCGCTCCGCACGCACCAGCTCCAGCAGTTGCGCCTCGGCCTCGGCCTTGTTGTCGCGGCTGACCGGGATGTGGTGGAAGGGGACGTCGTACGAGCCGGCCAGCTCGGCGAAGTCGGTGTGGTTGGAGACCACGGCCGCGATCTCGACCGGCAGCGCCCCGATCCGGGAGCGGAAGAGCAGGTCGTTGAGGCAGTGCCCGAACTTGGACACCATCAGGACGACCCGCATCTTCTCCTCGGCCCGGTGAATCTGCCAGTCCATCTGGAAGGAGTCGCCCACCGCCGAGAAGCTTGCCCGCAGCTTCTCCAGGCTCACCGAGGCGTCCGCGCCGAAGTGGACCCGCATGAAGAACAGCCCGGTGTCGTGGTCACCGAACTGCTGACTGTCCTCGATGTTGCAGCCGGTGATGAACAGGTAGCTGGACACGGCGTGCACGATCCCTTGCTTGTCCGGGCAGGACAGCGTGAGGACGTACTGATCGGCCCGGTCGGGCCGGCCGGGCTGCTGGGTGGGCTGCGACTCGCTCATGACCTCATAGGGTCGCACACCTGCGGGGATGCTCAGGCCGGGGCGTCCATGGCTCCGGTCATGAGGGCCAGCACCTCCAGCGAACGCGGCGGGACATCGGGGTCCTCGCCGTCCGCCGTCGCCAGCCGTACGTGCGCCTCACGGGCCGCCCGTAGGGCCTCCGGCCAGGCCTGATGCTGGATGTACGCGGCCACCGGGGCGTCCGGACCGACCTGGTGCATGATCCGCAGCACCTGCAGCACGGCGACATCGACCAGCTGCGCCTCCTGGGCGTCGCGGAAGATCGTGCCGACGTATTTGTCGGCGGACCAGTTGTCCAGCCAGGTGTCCTCGACGAGGCGGTAGACGGCGTCGGTGACATCCCCGTAGCCGGGGCGGCCCGCCAGCCAGGTCTCCTGCTGGAAGGCGGGGTCGGAAAGCATGTGCAGCGCGGAGCGCACATTGCTGCGCCAGCGCCACCACGGCATGTCGTTGAGTGGCATACCGCCCATGGTGGTCGAGCGGCGGCCGCGACGGGAAGACTTCTCCGAACCTTGCACAGTATTCGATCGTACGTTCCTCCCTAATGATCTCGAGCGGCCCCCCGGAGTTCACCTCTGTGTCACTTTCCGTTGCCCCGACGTCACTCACCCGTTGTCGGCGGGACGGAAGGGTGCGGTGTCATGACCGGACGGCGACGCTCCTCCCCCCGCCCCTACTCCCATGCTCCCGCGGTCGCGATCGCCTCGGCGGTGGCATGTGCGGCGGTCATCGCGTCGCTGCTCTCGGGCTGCGGCTCTCTCCCCGGGGCCTCGGGGGACTCCGGGGAGAAGGCGCCGATCACGGTCATGACCTGGGCGCCCGAGGGCACCAAGGCGACCAATATGCCGGGTATGCCGGCCATGGCGCAGGCGTACGCCCGGTGGGTCAACTCCCGGGGCGGCATCCGCGGCCACCATCTGAAGGTCCTCACCTGCAACGAGCACAACGACACGGTGGCCTCCGCCCAGTGCGCCCAGCGCGCGGCGGACCACAACGCGGTCGCGGTCGTCGGCTCGTACAGCCAGCACGGCCGCTCGTTCATGTCGCCGCTCGAGGTCAAGGGAATCCCGTTCATCGGCGGTTACGGCGCCTCCGAAGAGGAGTTCGCCAGCCCGCTCTCGTACCCGATCAACGGCGGCCAGGCATCCCTGCTCGCCGGAAACGGGCGGCAGTTGGCGCGCAACTGCAAGCGCGTCGCCCTCGTACGGCCGGACACCATCCAGGGCGACCAGATGCCCTCACTGCTCAACTCCGGCCTGCACAACGGCCATCGGAGCCCGGCCGAGGACATCAAGGCGCCCGAGGACGGCACCGACTACGCGCCCCAGGTGACCCGCGCCCTGGACGGCGTGGGCGCCGACCCGACCGTCCACGGCACGGCCGCGGACGGCGGCACCGCGCCCGGCTCCTGTGTGACCGCCTCGCTCGGCGACCACACCGACGCGTTCTTCGACTCCTTCCGGCGGCTCCAGGAGGACAGCCCACGGGTGCACATCGCCTCCGTCCTGGGCAGCGTCGGCCAGGCGCTGGTGGACCGTACGGGCGGCCGCTCGGGTCCGCTGGAAGGGGCGTACATCACCGGCTGGTACCCGGTCGCGAGCGATGCCCGCTGGCAGCCAATGCGCAAGGTCCTCAACGACTTCGCCTTCGGCGACAACCGCATCGACCCCGCCGATCAGGGCGTCCAGACGACCTGGATCGCCTATACGGTGCTGCGCGCGCTGATCGAGCAGCTCGACGACGAGGGCGTCGAGGAGATCACCCCGCGCGCCCTCCAGAAGACGCTGGACGACGGCAAGCGCGCCATCGACACCGGCGGCCTGACCCCGAAGCTGCGCTGGCGCGAGGACGACATGCTCACCGTCCAGAACTACCCGCGCGTGGTGAACGGGATGGTGACCTATCAGGTCGTGCGCGACGGGCAGTTGGTCGCCGCGCAGGACGGGTTCGTGAACGTCACCAAGACGCTGGAGCGGCGGGTGACGGACGAGGACCGCTGAGCGCAGGCCCCGCTGCGTACGGGGCGGGAACTGCGTACAGGGGCTGCGTACGGGGCCGGGCGAGGTGCGGTGGGCCGCCCGGCCCGGCCGCTGTCTACAGCGCTGTGGGCGGGCGCTTCGTCAGCTTGTACTTCGTTGCGAGCGGGTTCCAGATCTGCGCCGCCTGCTGCTTGGCCGTGGTTGCCGCATTGCTGGCCGCACCGGCCTGCGCGGTCTGCCTGGTGCTGCGCGCCTTGCCCTTGTGGCAGCCCTTCTTGCCGGCGACCTGACCGGCCCAGACCGCGTAGTGGTTGTCCGCGGCGGCAGAGGACTGCCAGGCCTTGGTCAGCGCGGCGGTCAGCTGCCCATGGTTCGGGATCTTGTCGACCGGCAGCTGCTTGAGCCGCGTCACCAGGTCGTTGCGCTGCTTGGCCGCGGCACGCAGATCCGTGGCCGCGACGCCGAGGCTGTCGCAGGACTTGATGTTCTGGACGGCCCTTCCTACGGAGGAGCGGGTGTTGCCGCTGTCGCCGAGCAGCGCGTCCAGGCCCTTGGCCTGCTCCTCGGCCGGATCGGCGGACGGGCTCGCCGGGGCCTTCTCCTCGGCCGACTTGGCGGCGCTGGTTCCGGCGTCCTTCTTCTTTGCGTCGTCGTCGCTGCCGCCGCTGAGCAGCCAGCCGACGCCGAGACCGGCACCCGCCAGGACGACCACGACGATGCCGATGATCGCGGCAGTGGGCAGACCGCGGCGGCGCCCGCCCTGGTCGTCCTCGTACGGCGGCTGATAGCCCTGCTGGTCGTAGCCCTGGCCGTACGGGGGCCGGCCCGGGTCCTCGAAGCGCGGCAGCTGCGCGGTGGAGTCCGGCGCCCCGGCCGCTCCCGGCGCGCCCGGCCCGTCGCGGAACAGCCCGTCGAACTCGGCAGGGGTCGGCCGGTCCCCTGGCGCACCGGGGCGGACCCCGAAGGGCGCGCCGGGCGGCTGGCCGGGCACCCCGGCACCGACCGGGGGAATCAGCTGAGTGGCCTCGGAGTCGCTGCCCGGGGCGGCCCCGGGCATCGGCTGGGGCTGCGGCATGGGCTGCGCGTGATTGCCCTGGGCCTGGCCCTTCGGCTTGATCACGCGCAGCATCGTGGTGGACTCGCCGGGCGACTCGGGCTGCCCGGCCGTCTCGGTCGGCAGCGGCGCGGCCGACCGGTCGGCTATCGGGGATATCAGCGCGGTGGCGTCGGCGTCACCCGAGGTGGGCGGCAGCGGGGCGCCGGCCTGGGGAGTCGCGCGCACCAGCTCGCCGGACCGCTCCGGCTGGGGCTGCGGGGGCTGCTGGCGGTACGGCTCGGGGTGGGGCGCCTGAGGCTGCGATGCGTAGGGCTCGTGCTCCGGCAGGGGCTGCGACTGCGGGGCCTGCTGGCCGTACGGGTCGGGCTGGGGCTGCTGCGGCGCCTGGGGCTGCCCGTACGCCGGCGGCTGAGCGGCTCCGTACGGCTCTCCGTACGACCGGCCCTCCGGCGGCAGCGCGGCGTTCTGAGGCTGCGGCGCGGGCGCCTGCTGCTGCGGCATCGACGGCGGCATGGGCGGCACCGGCGGCTGCCCCTGGGCCGACGGGAAGGCCTCGCCGTGCGGCGGGAGCGCCTGCTGGGCGGCGGGCTGGGCCGGGGCCTGCGGCTGAGATGCCGCCCAGTCCTGGCCGGGGGCTTGCGGATAGCCCGGAGTCTGCCCGTAGCCCTGCTGCTGGGCGGGCGGCTGACCGGCCTGCTGGTCGGGACCCCAGGGCTGGCCCCACGGCTGGCCGGCCGACGGCGCGGCCTGGTGGTCGGGCACCCACGGCTCACCGTTGGCGGGCAGCACAATGCCCTCTCGCGCGGGGCCGGCCGCAGAATTCTGCGGGTCGTGCCCCTGTCCGCTCTGCGTCACCGGGACTCCTACCATCGTGCAACCTACGAAACCGTCGGCTCACGCTACCGGGTCGCAGCAACGTTCGACCACGGCCCCTGGTCACCGCCCCGCCCGCCCCCTGGACGCACCGGGCGGGGCCGGATGACCCGCCCCGCCCCGAGCGCCCGACGGCACTTGCGTCCTCCCCCGTTCCGTACGCCGTTGCCCGTGCGCGTTGCCCGTACGCGTTGCCCCGCCGCCCGGTCAGGCCGCCGCGGCCCGCAGGTCCAGCCGCGCGCCGAATTCCCGTACGACCGGTTCGTCCCGGTACGGCTCGAGGCGCAGCTGGAAGTCCTCCAGATACTCCGCGCCACGGTCCGAGCGCAGCCCGCTGAGCAACTCCACGGCCTGGGTGCCCGTATGGCAGGCCTGCTCGATCTCCCGCTGCTGCACCTGCGCGCCGGCCAGCAGTACCAGCCCGATGGCGCGGCGCCGGGCCCGGCTCTCGGGGTGCCCGTCCAACGCCTCCTGGGCCCGCTGGACGGCCGGGCCGGGCTGGCCCAGATCCCGGTGGCAGTGGGCGAGTTCATCGGCCAGATACGCCTGGTCGAAGTGGCCGATCCAGGCCGGGTCGTCGCCCGCGTCACTGGTGGCCTCGGCGCGCTCCATCGCCGCGAGCGCCCGGCCCGCCACCGTCTGGAAGGCCCGGCCGTCGCCCATCAGGGCGTGCCCCCGCGCCTCCGCCGCGAAGAACATCGCCTCCGCCCGCGGGGTGACCTGCCCGCGTGCCCCTTCCTGTGCGGCCCGCGCGAGCTGGGCGATCTCCCGCGGATTACCGAGCGAGGCAGCGAGATGGCTCATGCTCGCGGCCAGCACATAGCCGCCGTAGCCGCGGTCGCCCGCCGCCTGGGCCAGCCGCAGCGCCTGGATGTAGTAGCGCTGCGCGAGGCCGGGCTGCCCGGTGTCGACGGCCATGTAGCCGCCCAGCTCCGTCAACCGGGCGACGGCGGCGAAGAGTTCACGCCCTACGGACTCGCGGTACGAGCCCGCGAGCAGCCCGGAGACCACGCTGTTCAGGTAGTGCACCACCACCGGCCGGACGTGCCCGGCGCCGAACTGGTGGTCGAGCGTGCTGAGCGCCGCGGTCGTGGCCTGTACCGCTTCGACGTCCGCCGTCCCGACCCGTGCCCCGGCGCTCCGCGCCACCTGGGTGTCCGCCCCGGTGATCAGCCAGTCACGGCTCGGCTCCACCAGAGCGGAGGCCGCCACCGTGGAGCCGCTGAGGAAGTCGCGCCGCCCCACATCGCTGCGCCACAGCTCACAGACCTGCTCGATCGCCCCGAGGACGGTCGGGGAGAACTGGAGCCCCACCCCGGAGGCAAGATTCTTGCCGTCGGCCATCCCGATCTCGTCGATGGTGACCGTACGCCCCAGTTTCCGGCCCAGCGCCTCCGCGATGACGGCCGGTGCGCGGCCGCGCGGCTGCTGGCCGCGCAGCCACCGGGCCACGGAGGTCTTGTCGTAGCGCAGGTCGAGTCCGTGCTCCGCACCGCACATGTTGACCCGGCGGGCGAGTCCCGCGTTGGAGCAGGCGGCTTCCTGGATCAGCGCCTGCAGCCGCTCATTGGGCTGCCGCGCGACGAGTGGCCTGGCGGCCATGCTGTACCCCCTGATTACTGCTGCGCGTTCACCGTCGAACGCCGTTCCCCGTGATCAATTCCCCGTACATATGCCGGATATCCGAGACATCCCGGATACGCGAGGTACACGCGGTTCGCCGTGTCATCGGATGCATCCGGGTGCGCGGCGCTGGTACGTGTGCCGATACGTGTGCTGGTCCACAAGACGGTGCAGGAGCCGGCCCGTAGGGGACTGATCCCAAGAAGGAGAATGGCGCGCGGTGCCCGTGCTCAGATCGCGGCGCCGCCATGGCCCCGGACGCTCCGGTGCGCACCGCGGACTGCCGCGTGGGCGGCCTCTCCGCCCGTCACGCAGGTGGCTACCCGCTCCCCGGACCACACCCGCATATGCGCCCCCGCCCATGCATCCATGCGCCCCAGGTGCAAGAACGATGCGCCGGGGGTGTCCCCCATTCGGCCGTAACCCTTGGTGACGCGCGAAGTTGTCCTGGGCGTGGAAGAGACCATCGGAGTCACAGAAGCCTCGCCCATCCCCCAGCAGCGCGGCGAGCAGCTGCTCGAGACCGCGGTGCGTTACGCGGAAGAGCGGCATTGGGATGTGTTCCCCGGCGCATGGCTGGAGCACGACGGTGAGACACCGCGCTGTTCGTGCGACGCCAAGGACTGTGGCGCGCCCGGCGCGCACCCCACCGCGCCCGGCTGGGCCGGACTGGCCAGCGGCAGCGCGACGGCCGTCCGCAGGATGTGGAGCAAGCAGCCGCGCGCCTCGATCCTGCTGCCGACGGGCCGCGCCTTCGAGGCGCTCGAAGTGCCCGAGGCCGCGGGCTGCCTGGCGCTGGCCCGTATGGAGCGGATGGATGTGCCGCTCGGCCCGGTCACCCGCACCCCCGACCGCCGCATGCTCTTCCTCGTCCTGCCGGGTGCCTCGGCGAAGGTGCCGGACCTGGTACGGAATCTGGGCTGGCGGCCGGCCTCGCTGGACCTGATCTGCCGCGGCGAGGGCGAGTACATCGCCGCGCCGCCGACCCGTATGGCACCGCACGGTTCGGTGCAGTGGGTGCGCCGCCCGACCACCACCAACCGCTGGCTGCCGGACGCGGAGGAGCTGATCAGCCCGCTGGCGTATGCGTGCGGGCGGGACGCGGCGGCGTTCCGCGGTCGCTGAACGCGCAGCCCGGCCCGGCCGTGTCGGTGGCCGCCCGTATCGTGGAAGGCGTCGGACGGGGGCCGTGACCGGGGCCCCTGCGGGGACGTCGGAAGGCGGGGCCGGTGGGCAACGAACCGGAGCAGAGCGAGCCAGTAGGGCCGGAAGACGCAAGTGAGCGTGCCGCCGGGGCGACCCGCGACGGTGCCGCGGCCGGCCCGCCGCCCGCCGTGCGCATCCAGGGCCTGTGGAAGAAGTTCGGCGAGCAGGTCGCCGTCTCCGGCATCGATCTGACCCTCCCCGCGGGCCGCTTCATCGGCCTGGTCGGCCCCAACGGCGCGGGCAAGACCACGACCCTGTCCATGGTGACGGGGCTGCTGCGGCCGGATGCCGGTCAGGTCGAGATCGGCGGCCACGACGTCTGGCGGGACCCGGTGTCCGTCAAATCCCGTATCGGCGTCCTTCCCGAGGGACTGCGCCTCTTCGAGCGGCTGTCGGGCCGCGAACTCCTCGGCTATATGGGGCGGTTGCGTGGCCTCCCGGGCGACGAGGTCGACAAGCGGGCCGGCCAGCTGCTGGACGTACTGGACCTCTCCGGCGCCCAGCACAAACTGGTCGTCGACTACTCCACCGGCATGCGCAAGAAGATCGGCCTGGCCGCCGCGCTCCTCCACAACCCTGAAATCCTCTTCCTCGACGAGCCCTTCGAGGGCGTCGACCCCGTCTCGGCGCAGACCATCCGGGGCGTCCTGGAGCGCTACACCTCCTCCGGGGCGACGGTCATCTTCTCCAGCCATGTGATGGAGCTGGTGGAGTCGCTGTGCGACTGGGTCGCCGTGATCGCCGCCGGGCGGATCCGCGCCGACGGCCCGCTGGCGCAGGTGCGCGGCGAGGCGTCCTCCCTCCAGGAGGCCTTCCTCGGGCTCGTCGGCGCCAACGACCGCGGCGCGGGCCAGGACCTGGACTGGCTGGGCGGCGGCGCCCGATGAGCACCGAATCCGCCGCGGCGCCCCCGGCCTCGGCCGCCGCCCCGCCCCTGACCTCCGTTTTCGTACGGCTGAAGCTGTCGCTGCTGCGCAACGGCCTGCGCCAGTCGACGGGCCGCACGCTCGCCTATGTCGGCTCGATCGTCGTCGGCCTGCTGTGCGCGGCCGGTGTCGTCCTCGCCCTGACCGCACTGCGCGGCAACCCGCACGCCGGCGCCGTGTCGGTACTCCTCACCGGGATCCTGACCCTCGGCTGGGCGGTGATGCCGCTGTTCTTCCCGTCCGGTGACGAGACCCTGGACCCGACGCGGCTCGTCATGCTGCCGCTGCGGCCACGCCCCCTGATCGTCTCGCTCCTGGTGGCGTCGCTGATCGGTATCGGTCCCGTCTTCACCCTCGCGCTGGTGGTGGGCGCCGTGATCGCGGTCGCCCACGGGGCGGCCGCCGCGGCCATCGCCGTGCCGGCCGTGGTCCTGGTGGTGCTGGTGTGCGTGTCCCTGGCACGCGCGGTCGCCACCGCCTCCGTACGGCTCCTGACCAGCCGCCGCGGCCGCGATCTCGCCGTGCTGAGCGGCCTGTTCATCGCCCTCGGCGCCCAGGGCGTGAACATCGCCGCCCAGAAGCTCGGCCGCCCGGACGGCCTGTCCGTACTGGAGCCGCTGGGCGAGGTGCTGCGCTGGGTACCGCCCGCCTCCGCGATCGGCGCGGTGCACGACGCGGGCCAGGGGGCCTACGGCCGCGCGGCGGCGGGCCTGGCCCTGACGGCGCTCGCGCTGGCCCTCCTGCTCTGGTGGTGGCAGCGCACGCTGACCACCCTGATGACCTCCCCCGATTCCTCCACCCTCCAGGCCGTCGAGAAGGACAGCGCGCGGAGCTCCGGCAGCGGTGAGCGGGGGCTCGCGCGCCTGCTGCCGGGCGGGCACACGGGCACGGTCATGCTCCGCACCCTGCGCTACGCCTGGCGCGACCCGAAGTCCAAGATGTCCTGGGCCGCGGCGCTCGGCGTCGGCCTCCTGGTCCCGTTCGTGTCGTCCGTCCAGGGCAAAGGCAGCATCTACACCGCCTTTTCGGCGTCCGCCCTGCTCGGCATGCAGATGTACAACCAGTTCGGCCAGGACACCTCGGCGTTCTGGATGGTCGCCTCGACGATCGCCACGCCACGGGACGCGTACGCGGAGCTGCGGGCCCGCGCGCTGGCACTGGCCCTGGTGGCCGTCCCGTACGTCACCCTGGTCGTCGTCGGCACCGCGGCCTTCATCGGCCCCTGGTCGGACTTCCTCGAGGTGTACGGCCTGTCGCTGGCCCTGCTGGGCGCGTTGCTGGCCACCGGTGCGCTCTGCTCGGCGCTCTTCCCGTACTCCATTCCCTCCGAGGGCAACAAGAACGTCGCCCCGGGGCAGGGTGCGATCGCCTGGTTCAGCATCTTCGGCGGGTTCGTGGTGGGCGCCGTGCTGTGCTCGCCCCTGCTGGCGCTGACCATCTGGCTGCATGTGGCGGGGCTGCACGGCCTGTTGTGGGTGCTGCTGCCGGTCGGCGCGGTCTACGGACTGGGCATCGCGGAAGCGGGCCTGCGGGTGGCGGCGCCCCGGGTGGCGGCGCGGCTGCCGGAGATCTTGGTGGCGGTCAGCAAGGGGTGAGGGGCCCTACGGCGTCGGCCGCCGCCCGGGGGTTCGAGCGGCGGCCGGGGCCGAGCAAGGGTCAGACCTTGGTGAAGCACCAGTTGGTGGTGGCCCGGTGGTCGTACGAGTAAACAATGCTGCGCGTGTACTGCGGCCCGCACTTCTCGTTGCCCCCCAGCACCTCGCCCGTCTTGTACTGGGCCTCCGATGAGTCACAGCCGACGACGGTCATCTCCATGGCGTCATCCGAGCCCGTGATCTTGACGCAGTCGCCGACCTTCGGGTTGTGGTTCTTGTCGTAGGCCTCGGCCGAGGCGGACGCCGAGGCCTCCTTCGCGGCCTTGCCGCCGTGGGGATTGGTGTTGTAGTCCCACACGTACCAGGCCCCGCCGGCGATGAACGGCAGGACGACCACGAAGCCGATCAGCCGGTGCTTCAGAGTCGGCTGCGGCCGCTGCGGACGCTGCGGGCCGCGCGGCGGCTGCGGCTGGCCGTACTGCGGGGGCTGCTGATACCCGTACGGCTGCTGCGGGGGCTGCTGGTATCCGTACGGCTGCTGCGGCTGGTTCTGGTAGGGCGGCGGTGCGGACACGGCTTTTGCTCCCCCATGGTTGATTGCGTGCACGAAGGTCAATGCGATATTGACCGGTGCAGGGTACCGTCCGGCGTCTTGCCGCTGGTCAGTGGTCCCGGAGCGCGGGATCCCCTCGCCCGCGCACGGCATTGCCGGGAAGTTATCCACAGGGTTGAGCGCGTTGTTGGCCCGGACGTTACCGTCGTGGGAACGCATGAACGAGGGGGTGGGGCCGATGCTGCGCGCCGGAATGGTGCTGGTGGCTGGGTGGTTGGCGGTTCTCTTCGCCGCCGGGCTGGGGCATGCGGCGACCGCGGGTGCCGATGCACCGCCCCGGACCGCCTATCTGGCCGAGCGGCTGCGGAAGAACCCGGTGTACGTGACCGACCAGCTGCCGCGTGCGGTCCCGCGGTCCACGGCCGCCGAGTTCGCCAAGGAGGCCCGGCGGCTGGGCGTCCCGACGTATGTCATCGTCCTGCCGAGCGACGTCAACCTGGGCCTGGACGGGCTGCTCCCCGGTGTGCACGACCGGCTGGGGCGCAAGGGGCTGTACATCCAGCTGGACGAAATGGGCCTGGCGGACGTGCAGACGTACGGGGTGAGCGTGCCCGGCGCCCAGGAGGCACAGCGGGCGGCGATGTACGAGATGCCGTACGACGCCACGGCCCGCGAAGAGTTCCGGCGTTTTGTTGACATTCTCAAATCGGGCCGGGCGGCACAGCGGGCCGAGCGGGCCGAGGCCGAATACGGCGGCGCGGACCCGGCGGACGAGCCGGCGAAACTGCACACCAGCCGGACCGACCGCGAGAATCAGAGCTTTGCGACGGGTGCCGTGGTCACCGGCGTCCCGCTCTTCGCCCTGCCGGTCGCGGTCTACTGCGTACGGCGGCGCCGCGTCCGCCGTGAGCCTGCGGCACCGTCGGCCGTGGCTCCCGCCTCACTTGGCGCCCCCGGCCGCTCCCGACTCGTCCGGCTGCTCCCCCTCCCGGTGGCCGCCCTCACCCTCTCCGGGGTGCTCGCCTTCACCGCCTCGCAGGTCTTCGGCGACACCATCAGCGGCGACGGCACGTTCCCGACGGCCGCCGATATGCGGGCCCGGGTCGACCGGGTGGCCGATGGCCTGCGCCACGATCCGCTCTATATCGACCCCGAGAGCCCGGACGTACTGGACGCCGCCACCCGCACCCATCTCCGTAAGCGGCTCGGCGCGCTGCACATCCCGGTGGTGGTCGCCGCCGTCCCCACCACGATCGACGACGAATCCGGCGGCAGCACCGAGCTGTTGGCCAAGTCGCTGCACGACCGGCTGCACCGCGGTGCCGTAATCGTGCTGGCAGACCCCGCGACCGGGGACATCGAGCCGGTCAGCTACGGCGCGCGGGTCAGCAATATGTACCTCCTCGACCGCCCGGACGACCTCACCTACGACGCGTCGCCCGACAAGCTCAGCTCCCGTTTGGACAAGCTGCTCACCTACATCGCCAAGACCCCGCCCACCGGTCCCGATGAGCCGTACGCGCCCTCTCCGGAACCGGACCCGCGGCAGGAACAGACCCTGCCCGGCCTCTTCGCCGGGGACTTCGTACCCGGCCTGCTCATCGGCACCTTGGCCGCGGGTCTGCTCTTCGGCGTGGTGCTGGTGGTCGGCAAGATCGTCGGCCTGGTGCGGCGGCGGCCGAGCGGCCCCCGGGCCGTCGCTCCTGACCGGCCCTCGCACCGCTGGCTGCGGGAGACCGCCGCCACAGACCTCGACGCCCTCAGCGCCGTCGTGGACCGCACCGCCGTACTGGCCACGGGGTCCCGACGCCGCGCGTGGGAGTGCCTGGACGCCGCCGTGATGCTGCTCGACGGCGACAGCGATGCCCGGATCGACGCCGATGCCACCCCGGCCGACCTGGCCTGCGCGATCGTGCTGGCCCGCGCCGGACTCACCGCCGTCCAGAGCCCGGGCGCCGGGCAGCGCGTCTGCCACCGCAACCCGCTGCACGGCCCCGCCCGGAGGGTGCGGCCCTCGGGCCAGGAGGGGCGCTCGTACCCGGTGTGCGAGGCATGCCGGACAACACCGGGCCCGGTTCTTCACCTGGGCCCCACGGCCTCCGCCGGTCGCGCCTCCTCTACCCCCTACCCCACCCTTCCCGGACCACTGGCCACGCTGGGCAACGGCGCCGGAATAGATCAACTCACCCGCGAAATACGGGAGCACTACGGTGTCCACTAACCCCCGCCGCCCGGTGCGGACCGCCCTCGCGCTCGCCGCGTCGTCCTTCGCGCTGCTCCTGTGCACAGCGTCGCCCGGCGCGGCCGCCGAGAGCCCCGGGCAGAAGATCGCCAACGCCCTGGACAAGTCGCCCGTCTACGTCGACCCCTCCCTCTCCACCGCCGTCGACCCCGCCCAGCAGCGGAAGCTGGCCGCCCAGATCCGGCAGACCCATCTGCCGATCCGCGTTGTCCTGGTGCCGCTGGTCGAGGGCGACAGCTGGGACGGCGAGCCGCAGCAGCTCGCCGAGGTGGTGCACGACCGGATGGGCGGCGGTCCGGCCATCCTGATCACGCTCGGGACGTACCACGACGACATCGACGCCGGCGAATGGCCGAACGATGCCCACCAGGCGATGCACGCCGCCTCCGCGGTCAGCTTCCAGGACGATATGGAGGGCGCCGGTCTGCCCCGGCGGATCGCCCGCGCGATCGAGATCATCGAGGCCGGGACCGGCGATGCGGAGTACGAGAAGGCCACCGCCGATCTCAACGGCCCCAGCCATGAACCCCGTTCGCCGGCTTCCGAACCCCAGGCCTCGGCTTCGTTCCCCCGGATCCTTGCCCTCGCCCTCGGCCCCGTGCTGCTGCTCGCGGCCACCGGGCTGCTGCTGCGCCGCCGTGCGCGGCTGCGCGGCGAGCTGGCCACTCCGTTCGCGCTGCCCCGCGCCGTCTTCGCCGCCGCCCGGCGTGCCGACGAGGCCGGGCTCCGGGACCGCGCCGGCGAAGAGGTCGTACGGCTCGGCGAGGAGGCCCGCGCCGCCCAGGGCGACCCCGCGGCCATCGAGCGCGCCCTGGACGCCTATGCCGCGGCGGGCACGGTCCTGGACCGCGCCAGCGGCATCCCCGACCTCGCGGGCGTGTTCGCGCTGATCGCCGAGGGCCGCGCGGCGCTGTCCGGTGCCCCTCTCACGCTGCCGCTCTGCTTCTTCCACCCGCTGCACGGCCCCGCCGCCCGCCGCATACCCTGGCGCCCACTCGGGCGCCGCGAGCAGCTGCAGGTGGCCGCGTGCGAGACCTGCATACGGGCGATACGCACCCGCCGTGCGCCGGAGGTCCTCACCGACCGGCGGGAGGGCCGCCCGGTCCCGTACTTCGAGGTGCCCGCCGAGCAGAGCCTGTGGGCGGCCACCGGGTACGGCTCACTGCTGACCGGTGACTCCCTTGCCGGCCGCGTCCAACGGGGCGAATTCACCCGGACGTTGACGTAGTCGGGCCGGGGCGCGGCCTCACACCGCCGGCAGGCCGTACACCTCGTCGCCATGGGTGACCAGGAGCCGCTGCTTGGCGGCGACGACATGCCACTCCTCCGTGTTTCCCGTGTTGTCGTTGTAGTGCCAACGGGCCTTGCCGGTCTTCGGGTTCAGGGCGAAGATGCCGCCTGCGTCGTCGTAGGACGCGCCGTAGAGGGTGCCGCCGACAAGGACGAACTCGGTGGGTGCCCGGCGTGCGCCGGGTTCCTCGCACAGCCACAGCTTCTTGCCGTGTATGGGATCCACGGCCCATACGCCACCGCTGTGGTCCCCGGCATAGAGCACGCCACCGACGACCATCGGCTGGTAGAAGCTGCGGCGTCCCCCGGAGGAGAGCGACCAGTCGGCCTTGCCGGTGTCGAGGTGCACCGAGCGCAGCCGGTCGCCGCCGAGGAAGATCCGCTTGGCGTGTACGGCCGGGTGCCAGGCGATATCGTCGCCGATCTTGCGCGTCCACAGCTGGCGGCCGGTCGCCGTATCGCGCACCGTGACATTGCGGCGCCCGTCGGTGTAGACGAGCCGGCCGCCCGCCGCGACGCCTTCGAGGTCGTAGTCCTGGGTGCCCTTGTCGCGCGGCTTGCGCCATTCCGCTTTACCGGTACGGATATTGATGGCGGCGATGGCCGTGAGGTTGTCCCGGATGTTCTTGGTGCGTACCGAGGCGATGACGTAGACGCGCTGCTCGTCGGCGGCGAGGATGTGCTCGACCGTCAGCCTGCCGCCCAGCCTGCTGCGCCAGGCCTCCTTGCCGGTGTCCGGGTCGAGGGCGATGACATCGCCGTCGTACTCCGTGCTGACGAGGAAGAGCTTGCCGGTCGCGTAGACCAGCGGGGCGCCCGGGGACACGACTCCCTTGCGGGTCCATTTCGCCTTGCCGGTGACGGCGTGCCGGGCCACCAGCGGGTCGCCGCTGACCAACAGCAGCCCGTTGTGGGCCAGCAGCGGCTGGCCTCGGCTGAGGCTGTCCGTCTCGGCGGTGCGGTGCCACAGGACCTGCGGGGCGGTGCCGGGCGGCGGCGTACGGAACTTCTCGCGGTCCGCGCCGTCGGGGGCCTGCCCGTCGCCGGACCCGCCCGTCCCCTGTCCGCCGCCCTGTCCGCTCCCCTGCCCGTTGCCCTCGTCCTTGTCCCCGAACGCCCAGAGCCCGGCGCCGCCGACGGCCGCGACGCCGACCGCGGCGCCCGCGGCCAGTCCGAAGAAGCGGCGGCGGGAGGGGGCGGCGGGCGCGGCGGCGGCGGCGGTGGCTCCGGGCGTGTCCGCCACGGTGGCCCCCGCCCCGCCCGTCGGCGCAGCCCCGCCCGTCGGCGCAGCGCCCGCCATGGGCGCACCCGAGAGCACATACGTCGGCGCGGTCCCGAATCCGCCCTGCGCGGCGGCCGGAGCCGGCGTGGACGCGTCGGAGTCCCCGGGTGCACCGGGCCCCGCGACCGCAGGCGTCCCGTGCTCCGGCGTCTCCAGGTCCAAAATGCGCGACGCATGGGTGGCGATGGTCGAAGCGACGGCCCCCGGAAGCCAGTTGGCGAAGACCGCCCCTGTCCCCTGCGGCGCCAGCGTCTCCAGCACCTGCTGGGGTGTGGGCCGTTGTTCCGGCTCCCGGTGGAGGCAGGCCGCAACGAGTCCGTGCAGCTGCTCGGGCACGCCCGTCAGGTCCGGCTCGCCGTGGACGACCTGGTAGAGGACGGCGGCCGGGGTGGTGTCCCCGTAGGCCGTATGGCCGGTGGCCGCATAGGCGAGGACGGCGCCGAGCGCGAAGATGTCGCCCGCGGTGCCGACCTGCTGCCCGAGCGCCTGCTCGGGCGGGATGTAGCCGGGCGAGCCGACGACCACGCCGGTCTGCGTCATCCGGTCGCCGTCGATGGCGCGCGCGATGCCGAAGTCGATCACCCGGGGGCCGTCGGCGGCCAGCAGCACATTGGACGGCTTGAGATCGCGGTGCACCAGACCGACGGAGTGGATCTCGGTGAGCGCCGCGGCCAGCCCCGCCCCGAGGGCGCGCACGCTGTGTTCGGGCAACGCCCCGTGGCCGTCGACCACTTCGGTCAGCGACGGGCCGAGGACAAAGGCGGTGGCGAGCCAGGGCAGCGCGGCGTCCGTGTCGGCGTCGACGACGGGTGCCGTGTAGCGGCCGGACACCGCCCGCGCGATCTCGACCTCCTGCCGGAACCGCCCCCGGAAGCCGGTGTCCTGGGCCAGATCCGGCCGTACGACCTTGACCGCGACGGTACGCCCGCCGGCCGACCGTGCCAGATACACCCGGCCCATGCCGCCGGCGCCGATCCGGCCCAACAGACGGTACGAGCCCAGGGATTGCGGGTCGTCCGGAAGCAACGGGTCCATCTCGGTCTCCCCCATCGAGCGAACATCGAACGAACGTGGCACGACGCACCGCACACACACTGGGCAGGCTGCGGGCCGCGACGCCGGGACAGTGCATCGTAACGTCGCGCCACGAAGCACCACTTGCCGAGGTCCGGCCGACGCCCCTGGGCGGTATTGCGGATTCACCGCCGGGTGAGCAATGCCGGTCAATGCCGGTCAATGCCGAGAAATGGCGGTGCACTGGCGGTGCACTGGCGGGCCACCGCAACTCTTCAAGGTGCATTAGCGCCAATTTTGACCGCCGACCGCTACGGAATCCCGGATTACGTTTCGACAGCACCGAAATGCGGATCCTAAGCTCCGGGCAGGCCGTTCGCGAGCACACAGCACATCGCCAACTGTGTGGCGTGACGGGGGAATCTGCGAGGAGACACGTGGTGCTACACACAAGAACTGCCTGGTTGCGCGCCGTCGCGCCGGTTGCCGTACTGGCCCTGACCCTGACCGCCTGCGGCGACAAGAAAGACGCGTCCGACGCAAAGGACGGCGCACGGCACGACAAGGCGAGTTCTCCCGACTCCCGC
This sequence comes from Streptomyces sp. NPDC048483, assembly GCF_040651455.1. Classification (NCBI taxonomy): domain Bacteria; kingdom Bacillati; phylum Actinomycetota; class Actinomycetes; order Kitasatosporales; family Streptomycetaceae; genus Streptomyces; species Streptomyces sp. NPDC048483. The sequence continues at coordinate 8,997 of NZ_JBEZJZ010000018.1, read as the reverse complement.
GCCAAGCCGGAGAATGAGGCACCGGATCCGGATAAGCTCGATGGGCTGAAGTCCGGTCACGGCAAAACGCGGCAGTTCGTGGAAGGCGGCAAGAAAGTCACCTACGAGATCGCCGTGCAGGGTGTGGAGTCGGAACTTGCGGCCCAGGCCAGAGACCTGGTCCGGGACCCCAAGGACGCCAAGGGCCTACTGGCCGATACCGTATTCGTGAAGTACACGCTCAAGGGCGGCGGTGAGGTGAAGGGCCTGCCGCACGTGGCCGACAACATCACGGTCTCTTCGGACGGCCGCCCCAACACTCCGCCCGCCAACGCCCCCAAGGGCCTCCACGGCTGCGAGGACCCGGCCGGCATCGGCACCTGGAAGAGCGGCCAGAGCCACGTCCTCTGCCATATCTCCCTGTCCCCCGCGGCCGCGAAGATCACGGAGGTCCGCTGGGCGGCAAAGGGCGACAAGGACCCGCTCTTCTGGAAGTTCGTCAACACCGGCTGACGGAGCCCCGGAACCGCCCGCCGGAGCCCCAATCCGCCGACGCCCGGCGCCGGCCCGGCTTCGCCCGCGCGCCCCACCCCGCCACGGCCCCTCGGGGCGCCGTGGCGCGCGGGGCGCGCGGTGCCTGCTCCTCAGCCCGGTGTCATGGCCGTACGGAGGAACGGCTCGATGGCGCGGCACCAGGCGTCGGGCTGTTCCCAGGGGAGCAGATGCCCCGCGTCGGATATTTCGGCGTACTCGCCGCGCGGCAGTACCCGGACCATTTCCTGGGCCTCGGCGCGGCCCAGTTCGGCGTCCACACCGCGGACGACCAGGGCCGGGCACCGGACCTGCGCCAGCTCCTCCCAGTGCGCGTCATACACCCAGGTCTCGCGGGCCCGGAGCATCTGACGGCGCGAGAAGGTGGGCCGCCAGCCGTCGGCCCGCTCCGCCATCACCTCCGCGAAGAATTCGCCGCGCGCGGGCTTGGGCCGCTCCAGCGTCGGGTCGTCCTCGCCGAACCACTTACGGACGTCCGCGAGCGTGGCGAACGGCACCGGCCAGGAACGGAACCACTCCGTCCACTCGTGTTGCGAGGCCGCACCCAGTGCCGACGCCCGCATATCGCAGACGACCAGCGCGCTCACCAGATCCGGCCGCCGGGCCGCCACCTGCCACGCCGTCAGGGCCCCCATGGCATGCCCGATGAGAGCGGCCGGGGCCAGCCCGAGCTGCTCGATGGCCGCGATGGCGTCATCGACATAGGCCTCGCGGTCGTACGGTCCGTCCGCGGGCTTCTCGCTGCGGCCGTGACCACGCTGATCGAGCCCGACCGGGCGATGCCGCGCGCTCAGCCGACGCGCGGTGTCCGCCCAGTGCGCCGCGCGCCCCATCAGACCATGGAGCATCAGCACGCCCGGGCCGCACCCGGCCGCCTCTGCCCCGCCGCCCCTCTTGGGCGGATCGGTGAATTCCCAGGCCGCGAGCCGTACTCCGCCGGCCCCTGTCACATCGATGCGCCGCACCATGTGCCCCGGCACCCCCAATCGTCCTTGGCCAGCCCCCACGCCCACATTATCGAACCTCTATTCGAACACGCCGTTCTCGCGCCCAATACCCCTCGTTCGAGTGACCTCGCCCAAGGATTGACCGCGCCCGGCAGGGGGAGACATGTGCCGGGAGGCGGGCCCTACCGGGAAGGGGGCCCGAAGGGAAAGACCCTGGGAGCTCGGGGCTCCGGGTCTTGGCGGGGGGACATGGGGAGGCAGGGCCCCGGCTGCTCGCAGCGCCGGGGCCCTGACCGTCCCACGACACAGCCAGCGGACGCACTCACGCCTCCTCCCCACCCCGGAGAGCCGGCACCCCACATCAGAGCAATGCGCCTCGTGCCGACATATGCCAATGCGTCAGCGCCAGCGTGGCACGACACCGGCCGAATCGCACGGGTTCCCACAAGTTCGTTCAAAGCACAAACAGTTGACGAGCCCGCCGAACGGCGCATCGGCGCAGTTCAGCGGGCTCGCGGGGAAAAACCAAAAGAATCCTTCAAAAGGAAGCGGCCGGGACGTCGGCCCCGGCCGCCTCAGCATGTGGCCTCAGCGTTTGGCGACAAACACATGCGAGGCAATGTCCGCATGCAGCTCGGCGGCCTCGCCGCTGCTGCCGACCAGCACCCCGGCCGGTGACTCCGTCACACTCACCACGGCGCCCGGCTGCACTCCGGCCCGCCGCAGCGTGTACATCAGCTGGGCGTCGGCCTGGATCGGCTCGCCGATACGGCGCACCACGACCGTCTTGCCGTCCGCCCCGGGGTCCAGATCCATCAGGCTCACCATGCCGGCGTCCAGGAACGGATCGGCCTCGGACTTCTCGCCGAGCTCCTCGAGGCCCGGGATGGGGTTGCCGTACGGCGATTCCGTCGGATGCCGCAGCAGCTCCACGACGCGGCGCTCGACCGCCTCGCTCATCACATGCTCCCAGCGGCACGCCTCGGCGTGCACCTGCTCCCACTCCAGCCCGATGACGTCGACGAGCAGGCACTCGGCGAGGCGGTGCTTGCGCATCACGCGCGTGGCCAGCCGCCGGCCCTCCTCCGTCAGCTCCAGGTGGCGGTCGCCCGCGACCGTCAGCAGGCCGTCTCGCTCCATGCGCGCCACGGTCTGGCTCACCGTCGGGCCGCTCTGTTCGAGCCGCTCCGCGATGCGGGCGCGCATGGGGACCACACCTTCCTCTTCCAGCTCGAGGATGGTGCGGAGATACATCTCCGTGGTGTCGATCAGTCCGGACATGCGTGCCCCTCGATGTGTCGTGCGGTGGCCCTGAACTCAATTCTGACGCATCCCACCGACAACGGTGCCTCCTCGTCCGCACGCCGGACTCCCCGCACCGAGTTGCGCCCGTATTGACAGGGCACTGGTCCAGACCGCAACGTGATCCGCGCCCCGACTGATCCACCGCTTCCACGAGACCCGACGAGAGGGCCCGCGGCGATGCCTGAGAGCGACCAGAGTGACCAACTGGCCGGGAAATACTTCGACGCCGCGATCGGCCTGCTACAGCGGGTACGGGACGAGACGGGCGACCGGATCACGGCCGCCGGACGCATGATCGCCGACACCGTCGAGGCGGGCGGCCGGGTGTTCTCCTTCGGCGCCGGACACTCCTCGCTCCCCGCCCAGGACACCGTCTACCGGGCGGGCGGCCTGGCCGTCATGAACCTGCTGTCCGTTCCCGGTGTCGTCGGCGTGGACGTACGGCCCGCGACGCTCGGCAGCGCCCTGGAGCGGGTCGACGGGCTCGCCGCGGCCGTCCTGGACACCAGCCCGCTGAAGGCCGGCGATGCGCTGGTGATCATCTCGCTCTCCGGGCGCAATGCGCTGCCCGTGGAGATGGCGAGGAACGCGCGGGCGCTCGGCATCAAGGTCATCGGGGTGACCTCGGTGGCGTACGCGGCACAGACCACGTCCCGGCACGCCTCGGGCGACTTCCTCAAGGACCACTGCGACATCGTCCTGGACAGCGCCATCGCGGTTGGCGACGCCGCGCTGGCGCTGCCGGGCATCGACGCGCCGTTCGCCCCCGCCTCCACGGTCGTCACCAGCGCGATCATGCAGGCCATGGTGGCGACGGCCGCGGGCACGCTCGCCGAGCGGGGCATCGAGCCACCGCTGCTGCGCTCCGGGAACGTCGACGGCGGGCACGGCTGGAACGACCGGGTGATGAGCGAGTACGCGGACCGGATCTTCTACCGGCACTAGGGCCGATGTCCGGCGGTCATCTGAATTTCGGGTCAACTGATGAGCGGAACGGCGCCAGTTCGCGGCGGTCGTGGGATTCGGCGCGCCACTGACTGGGTGCCTGGCATTTCGTATTAGCCTCCATTCACTGTATGAAGTCGATCGATTACTGATCGCAACCGCTCGATCTATCGGAGATGACATGCGCAAGCTTCGCAAGGCTGCCGTCGCGGTCGCCGTCCTCGGCAGCGTCGGCCTCCTCGGTGCCGGAGCCGGCACCGCCTACGCCGGCGGCGGGACGGCCGACGGCAACTACAGCCGCACCCAGTACAGCCAGGGGGACTCCTACCGTCCGCAGTCGAGCGGCGGCCACAAGCATGGCAAGTCGCACGGCCACAAGGTCATCATTCGGCAGGGCACCACCTGCAGGTCCTGGGAGGCGAACGCCGACGTGCTCGGCGAGGTCGGGGTCGCGAACGGCCTGGCGGGCAACGCGGGCGGCGGCGCGGGAAAGCCGGGCCTCCAGTCCACCAGGATCGGCTCGTCCGCCGGGTGCAACAACATCGTCCGCCTGTAACGGAAAGGGGCCCCGGTCCGAGCCGCCGGCCCGGCGCCGGGGCCCCTTTTTGACCGTCGGCGGGACCTGGGAGCGGCGTCCGTCCGTGGGCCGCTGGATCACGGCCCGGCCGGCCTCCTCCCCCATGGGCGGTTATCCACCCGCCGCCCCCGCGAGGTCCAGCGCCGCCGCTATCCGGGCCGCGACCTCCTCCGCGTAGTCCGCGTCCGCACGGTCGAAGGGGCGGCGCGAGGGCACCCGCAAAAACGTGGCGACGCCCAGCGTGCGGCCGCGGCTGCGCAGCACCACACACAGGCCGTGCACCGTGCCGTCCGGCCATTTGCGGGCGGCCGCCCAGCCCTCTGTCGCCTCCGGGCCCGCGCTGGTGCGCACCGATCCGCGCCGCTCGTACGCCTGCGCCGCCGGATGCCCCGGCGGGTAGGCCATCGGGATGCCGGGCACCGGAAAGGTCTCGGTGGGCCCCGGCGCCCCGGCCGGGGAGGCCAGCGCCCGCACCAGCCGCGGCGCCCGCCCGGCCCTGGCGGCCCCCACGTCCCAGTCCGCGTCCTCGTCCGCGGCCTCGTCCACCGCCCCGTACGGCGCCGGTACGGGAGCCGGTACGAGGTCCACCAGACCGTGATCGGCGAAACCCGCCAGCGCGAAGTCCAGGTGGACGGCGGCCGCCTCGGACGGGTCCGGGCACTCCGCGGCCGCGCGGCCGGCGCGGTGCAGCTGGTGGGCGCGGAAGCGCAGCAGGGAGCCGTCCTGTTCGGCCCGCTTGGCGTCCGTCACGTCCTGGAAGAGCCAGGCGACGCCGAGCGGCACCGGCTCCTCGGCCAGCGGTGAGGCCAGCCGGACGAAGCCGCTGCGCCAGCACCGGCGCGGCGGGCCCGCCTCCTCCGAGCGCAGCGTCACCCACAGCTCGGCCGCGGCCGGCGGCGCGCCCTCGGCGAGGACGTGCTGCAGCGCGCCCTCCAGCTCCTCCACGCCCTGCGCCAGCAGATCGCCCAGCGGACATCCCAGCAAGGCCGTACGTCCCACCCCCAGGGCACGGGCGGCCGGTGCGTTCAGGACGGCGAGCCGTAGGTCCGCGTCCACCAGGACCACGCTCCAGGAACCGTCGTCGAAGAGCGCCTCGCTGAGTGCGATGGAGCGCTCCAGGTCGAGCTGGGCGTGCACCTCGCTGAAGGCGCAGTAGACCCCGACGGCCCGGCCGCCGGGCCCGCGGACCGCCGAGATCTGGGTACGGACGAGCACGCGCCGGCCGTCCTTGGTCAGCAGGGCGAATTCCTGCACCTGGCGGCCCGGGGCACGCATGGCGGCCGAGAGCGCCGCCCGGATCTCGTCGGCGTCCCCCTTGCGGGCCGCCCAGCCCGCCAGACCGGCGCGGCCGACCGCCTCGGCCGCGGTCCAGCCCAGGATGCGCTCGGCCTCGCGATTCCAGTGGGTGACCGCGCCGTCGGCCCCGAAGCCGGCGAGGGCGGCGTCCATGCCGTCCAGGAGCGCGGCGAGCAGCGCGGAGTCGTCGGCTCCGTCCCTCTCGCCGGGCGATCGGCGGGCGGACGCGGAGGAGGACGCGGACGAGGACGAGGCGGAAGAAGCCGACGAAGTCACTGGCACCCCTTTGGAACACGGCTCAAGAACACGGCTCAAAATCGCCGCCGCACGTGCTGTACCTCGCCTTATTCAACTGGAACGTGACCCAGAGCACACCCGATTCACGGAAATCGTTGCGTCCGGGAAAATCGGTTGAACGGGGCCGTACGGCTGCCTAACGTGTGGTGCACACGAGAAGGGAGGTGGTTCGGCTAATGATCAAGAACCGGACGCGTGAGGTGGCTGCGGGCTAGCGGCCCGTCGCTTCACCGAAGTGCAGCGCCGGACCAGCGCATTCTGCAGATGCGCAGCCGGCCCCATTCCCAGTAGTCACCCGACCCGCGGGCTGCCGGTTCGTCCGACCGGCCCTTCGCGCCACCGAGCGCGGAGGAACCAGCCCGCGGGTCGTCTGCGTGCGCGTGCGTATCAGGGCGATTGCGGACTGCCGCAGGGGGCGACTACGGACTGCGGGCGCCGATCACGGGGCGTGCGCGGCGCCCGTACCGTCACGGCGCCAGCCGCTCCACCCGCCAGCCGTCGGTGGGCTGGACGTGGACGTATCGCAGCCGGTCGTGCAGCCGATTGTGCCGACCCTGCCAGAACTCCACCGTTTCGGCGACGACCCGGTAGCCGCCCCAGTGCGGCGGCGCCGGGACCTGCTCGCCCTCCGGGTAGCGGGCCGCCAATTCCTCGTAGGCATGCTCGAGTTCGCTGCGCGAGCCGACGACCGCGGACTGGTCGCTGGCCCAGGCGCCCAGTTGGGAGCCGTGCGGGCGGGTGCGGAAATAGGCGGCGGTCTCGTCCCGGCCGATGCGTTCCGCGGTGCCGTTCACGATCACCTGGCGGGCGAGCGGGTGCCAGGGGAACAGCAGCGAGACATAGGGGCTTTCGGCCAGTTCGCGGCCTTTGCGGCTGTTGTAGTTGGTGTAGAAGACGAAGCCGCGGTCATCGAATGCCTTCAGCAGCACGGTCCTTGAGCTCGGCCGGCCGTCGGGGCCCACCGTCGCGACGACCATCGCGTTCGGCTCGTGCAGGCCGGCCGCGACCGCTTCCTTGAACCAGCGCGCGAACTGGTCGTACGGACCGGCCGCGAGATCGGCTTCGGCCAGTCCCTCGGCGCGGTAGTGCGCGCGCATGGACGACGGGTCGGGGGTTTCGGCGAAGGGCGCGTCGGCAGGGTGCACGGCCTCATCTTGCAGCATCGGATCCGCCCGGGTCAGCCGTGAGGGGCGGAAGTCTGCCCGCCGTCGACCGGACGTAACCCTCTCGTCAGCGAATCGACCAGTGTGCCGGATGTCACGCTGCCCCGCAGGTGACGAACCCGCCAAAATCGCGGGCCTGCCCACTGTGGCCTGTGGACATCGGGAGCTATCGTGTCCGGCCTGAAGGGACGCATCGCGCCCTGACGGGACCCGGCACCACAGCACCCAGACCGACGCACCACACCGACGCACCACACCGCACCGTGCCCGCCCGCGGCCCGACCACCGTGAGCGGCCCCTTCGCGTGACCCATGCCCTGGCCGGGCATCACCGGGGTGACCGGTACGGACCGCGAGCTGCCCGCGCAGCCGCGTAACCGCACCGCCGCCCACACCAGACTCGACTGCACGGCATCCGGTTCTCGACCGTCTGCCGTCCCCACTCATGAGGAGCCGCCTGATGTCCGACTTCGTACCCGGACTTGAGGGAGTCGTCGCGTTCGAGACGGAGATCGCCGAACCGGACAAGGAAGGCGGCGCCCTGCGCTATCGCGGCGTCGACATCGAGGAACTCGTCGGGCAGGTCTCCTTCGGGAACGTCTGGGGGCTGCTGGTCGACGGGGCGTTCAACCCCGGTCTGCCGCCGGCCGAACCGTTCCCCATCCCGGTGCACTCGGGTGACATCCGGGTCGACGTCCAGTCCGCGCTGGCCATGCTCGCGCCCGTATGGGGCCTGAAACCGCTGCTGGACATCGACGAGGCGGAGGCCCGCGACAATCTCGCCCGCGCCGCCGTCATGGCGCTGTCGTACGTCGCGCAGTCGGCCCGCGGGCAGGGCCTGCCGATGGTGCCGCAGAAGGAGATCGACAAGGCGGAGACCGTCGTGGAGCGCTTCATGAAGCGCTGGCGCGGCGAGCCCGACCCCAAGCACGTCAAGGCCGTCGACGCCTACTGGACGTCGGCCGCCGAGCACGGCATGAACGCCTCCACCTTCACCGCCCGCGTCATCGCCTCCACCGGCGCCGATGTCGCGGCCGCGCTCTCCGGTGCGGTCGGCGCGATGTCCGGCCCGCTGCACGGCGGCGCGCCCTCCCGCGTCCTGGGCATGATCGAGGAGATCGAGCGCACCGGCGACGCCACCGCCTACGTCAAGAACGCCCTGGACCGCGGCGAGCGGCTGATGGGCTTCGGCCACCGCGTCTACCGCGCCGAGGACCCGCGCGCCCGTGTGCTGCGGCGTACGGCCAAGGAGCTGGGCGCCCCGCGCTTCGAGGTCGCCGAGGCGCTGGAGAAGGCCGCGCTGGAGGAGCTGCACAACCGCCGCCCGGACCGGGTGCTGGCCACCAACGTCGAGTTCTGGGCCGCCATCACGCTGGACTTCGCCGAGGTCCCGGCGCACATGTTCACCTCGATGTTCACCTGCGCCCGTACGGCGGGCTGGAGCGCGCACATCCTGGAGCAGAAGCGGACGGGCCGACTGGTCCGGCCGTCGGCCCGGTATGTGGGGCCCGCCTCCCGCAGCCCGCGGGAGATCGTGGGCTTCGACGGGCTCTGAGGGCAGTCCTTTCGGGGTTCGCCCCACGTTGTCGGCTTTCCCGCCGTGGTGGGTTTGCCCGCCTTCGGCGGGTGGGGTGGGGGTTGGCCGCCGCGGTCGCCTGTACGTGGCGGGGGTGCGGCGACAGGCCTACACGACTTCGTCGCTACGGCCTGCCGCCTCCCGCCCGTAGCCGCCCTCCGGCCGGTGGGAGCAGAGGTACGAACGACGGCCGCCGGGTGCAACGCATGCGCAACCCGCCACGCACCCTCCCCACCCACCCAGAGGTGGTCGCGTCACCGGCGGGAGGGGTTGGGCCGTAGGGACGAAGTCCTGGAGGACCGGTACACACAGAGCAGGATGACGGTCGAGGTGACCGCGGCGCGGCCCGGCGTACGACTGC